>CBDUPM010000056.1:0-10034 GCA_965369105.1 uncultured Bacteroidales bacterium
ATTGGGAACTGGGGAAAGGGACTGAATATTCTGAATGCTAAACGGGAACGCAATAGTGTGGTTTATTATAAATCAGAGTTTAGCGGAACCTATAATATTCCTGAAAATCATATCCATGTTATTTTTGAGGACTCACAGGAAAGAGTATTCTTAGGAACCCGGAATGGAGTGGCTGTTTTCAGTGACTACAATCATTCCTTTGTCGAATTACATGATTATTTTAAAAATCCCGAATTCAACTGTTTTAAAGGAAACCGGGTATACTGCATGGAAGAGGACCGAAACGGAAATCTCTGGATTGGAACAGGAAATGGAATTATCAGAATCAATTTCAGTGAAAACAGTATAGAAACTTTACAGGCTGACCCAAATTCCCGACTTCGGATTAACAGTAACCTTGTGTATTCCATTCTGGAAGACAGGGAAGGTTATATCTGGATTGCAACTTCCCAGGGTTTAAATATTATTAATCCTGAAAACAACCGCATAGAAAGCATGGTAAATTATCCTCAATCCTGGAATTCCCTTTGTAATAATTTTACGATTTCCCTTATTGAGGACAAATTTGGGCATATCTGGATTGGAACGGGATCAGGTTTAAACCGATACTCCAAAAAAGACAGTACTTTTATTTATTATTCCACCAGCACCGGATTACCCAGCTCGATTATTTATGATATTATGGAGGATAATAAAGGGCGGCTGTGGTTTTCTACCGGAAGGGGAATCGTATTTGCCGAACCTGAAAAGACAGAAGAATCTGAATTTAATATTATTGACCAGTTACGTGGACAGGAATTCAATCTAAAAGCCGTTTATAAAAATGAGGAAGGTGAACTTTTTTTCGGTGGGATGAATGGCTTGTATTCTTTTTTCCCCGACTCCATTAAAAAGAATCAATATACCCCCCCGGTCAGAATCACCCAAATAGAAAAAGAGAACGAAGAAAATATTGAAACTATAATTCCAACGAACGAAAAAATTATCCTGACACATAAGGATTATGCTTTCACCATTGAGTTTGCCGCACTGGATTATACCCAGCCTCAAAAAAACAGCTATAAATACCAGATGTCCGGATTATCGGATAACTGGATTGAACTGGGGAATCGCAGATTTGTACACTTCACCAATCTGCCTTCGGGTAATTATACCTTCAAGGTAAAAGGGAGCAATAATGACGGAATCTGGAATGAAGAAGCTACATTCATTAGGATAATCATTAAACCCCCTTGGTGGGCAAGTAATTACGCCTATGCCCTGTACTTTGTTCTGCTGGTTATCCTGATTATTGCCATAATAAAATTCAGGGAAAGAAACCTGAGACATGAAAAGCGTAGACTTGAAATTGAGGTGGCCCGCCGGACTTCTGAAATAGGAAGAGAAAAGGAAAAAGCAGAAGAAATGGGACAAAAACTTAAGTCCACCATAGATTCAATAGATGACATTGTTTTTGTTTTGGACAGGAAAGGAATACTTCAGGAATTCTATAATCCGGGACAAAGGAAAACTCATTTTATTCACCCGGAAAATGAAATCGGAAAATCCTATAAAGAGATTGATTTTCCAATGGAGGTGGGTATACAGCTGGAAGCTGCTTACAAGACTTTTCCTAAAAAAGCTAAAATTATTGAATTTGATCACCATCTTGAAATCAAAGGAAAATCATTCTGGTATAACACAAAAATATCACCTAAAAGAAGTATAAATAACAGGCTAACCGGTATGGTAATTGTGGCCAGGGAAATTACCGACCGGAAAGAGGCTGAAAAAAAGCTGGCACAACAAAAAGAGGAGTTGCGGGAATTGAATGCAACAAAAGACAAATTCTTTTCAATCCTGGCCCATGATCTTAAAAATCCATTTACCAATTTATATTCCATGGGCGATTTATTGATCAAGAATTTTGAAAGCCTGGATGAGGAGGATAAACTGGAGGGCTTGCGAAAAATGCATAAATCCTCTGATTTTATATACCAGTTGCTGGAGAATTTATTGACCTGGTCCAGATCTCAAAGAGGGAAAATTGAATTTCAACCGGGTAATTTTAATTTAGCTGCCCTGGCAGAGGTAAATGTAAATCTTCATAAAGCTGCAGCAGAAAATAAAGGAATAAAAATAGAAAATTCCCTAACGGGAGAAAATCTTGCCTACGGCGACAGGGAAATGATAAATACGGTTATAAGGAACCTGATGAACAATGCGGTGAAATTCTCCTCGAAAGGAAGTACAATATACCTAGGTGCAAGGCGAAACAAGGATTATTATACAGTTAGCATTAAAGATGAGGGCGTTGGTATTAGCAAAGAAGATCAGAAAAAGCTTTTTAAACTGGATGAAAAATATAAATCCAAAGGCACTGCCGGAGAAACAGGGACAGGATTAGGTTTGGTATTGTGCCGGGAATTTGTCGAAAAAAATGGAGGGAAGATCTGGTGTGAATCGGAGCCCGGAAAAGGAACCGTTTTTAGTTTCAATATAGCTGTTGTGAAGTAAAAATTCTTAAAATCCGAAAGTGAGAAGAATAACTACCAAAGACTCAAGGGAGTGCACATAGAACAGGAAAAGAATTAACCACAAAAATCGGTGGAGGTTGTTGCGAAGAGCGTTATGACCGAATAATTTCTATATCAAAAGCTGCAATTTGTCTTAAAATTCAGGATTTAGAACCTTAAACGTTTCCCTGAGGGTATAAAAAACAATGGCCCGTACACCAAACCGGGAATCTTCAGCTTTTATATGCTATCATGGAGGGCTGGACAGATTTCCGGAAAAGATATAAATACCCGTAGCTTAGGATTTAATTCCCTTTCTCTTAATATTGCATTTACAAATACTTCTTCAACTGATAAGTCTGGGCAACTGCAAACTTTTCATCCTCATCCAGGGAGTTCATAAAAGCCTTCCATCCCGGACAAAAATTAATATGCCAGCGCCAGAAGCGACCTGCAAAAGATTTAGGTCTTTCATCATATTTGGCCCGCAGGGTACATTCACCGCATTTAATACTTGATTCCATAGTGGTAATTTTCAGGTTATTAGATTGAAAATGCAAATTATGGAAAAAATATAAAACTAATCATACAATTGACTGAATTTAACAACAGGGAATACCTAATTTTAAATCAATTTGAATACTTTTATAATCCATAATTCATTAAAAACCCCGGAAAATATGAAAACCCCTGTCCTTTTATTCCTGATCTTTTGTTTTAGCATTTCATCCTTCTCCCAGGAAAACAAAACCACAGAAATCGATAAAATGCAATGGTTTGAGGATGCCAAACTGGGAATTTTTATCCACTACGGAATTTATGCAGTCTACGGCATTCCTGAATCATGGTCGTTTTATAACGGACAGATTTCCTATGAGGATTATATGAAGCAACTCAATGGATTTACTGCAGAAAAATATGATGCACAGGAGTGGGCAGATTTATTCATGGAGGCCGGGGCAAAATACGCGGTATTAACTTCCAAACACCACGATGGAGTGGCTCTTTGGGATACAAAATTAAGTGATCTGAATGTTGTGGATAAAACCCCTGCAGGAAGGGATTTACTTACTCCTTATGCTCAAGCCCTGAGAAAAAATAATCTGAAAGTAGGTTTATAATTTTCTCACCTGGATTGGTCCCATCCCGATTACGCCACTGTTCACAATGGTTCTTATGCTTCCAATAATACCAATCCATTTGATTACCCGGAACCGGATGAGTATTATCCCGAACGCTGGGCGAATTTTATACAATTCAGGAATGGCCAGCTGAAAGAATTGGATGAACTGGTAAAGCCGGATTTATGGTGGTTTGACGGAGACTGGTCAAGAAAAGCCGAGCAATGGAAGATGAAGGAATTACGTGACTCCTTGCTTAGCTGGAATCCAAATTCCATTCTTAATTCCCGTATGTCTGGTTATGGCGATTATGCCACACCTGAACAGGGAGTTCCTGTTTTCGGTCCGGAAGGCCCTTGGGAATTATGCATGACCATTAATGATTCCTGGGGATACCAGCTTGGAGACCATAATCATAAATCAGTAAACTATATTATCCGCACTTTTTCCGATTGCATCAGCATGGGAGGAAACCTCTTACTGGATGTGGGCCCTATGGCTGACGGGACTATTACACCGGAGCAAAGGGAAATTTTAAAGGAACTGGGGAGATGGACAAAAAAACACCAGGAAGGGATTTATGCTACGGTTCGTGGACTACCCTTCGGTCATTTTTACGGACCTACTACCCTGTCCAAAGACAAGCGAACCGTCTATTGTTTTGTCCTGGATATTCCAAAAGATGACCTGGTTGTAAAAGGAATAAAAAATAAAGTCATGAAAATCCGTCTGCTGGGAAGCGGGCAGGAACTTTCATTCGAGAGAAATGGCGGAGCTTCCTGGAGGGGAATCCCGGGAGTCCTTCTGATTGATTTAAAACCGGAACAACTGGACAAAAATGTTACCGTCATTGCCATTGAATTAGATTCACCCTTAGAACTCTACCGGGGTAGCGGTGGAGCCATAGAAGCAAATTAGCTTTTAGCAGGAAAAGGAATAGGATTTATTAATTCTTTGGTTTTTTATTTTAATTCCATGACAATTATGGATTTGGCTGGCATAGTCAGGGTCATACCATTATTGGTCGCCTCGAAATCCTTGAATTCAGAAATACTTACTTTATTCGGTACTTCAAAAGTATTTATATCATTTATTTTTTCTGATGTAAGGATCTTTCCGCTCAGTTTTTTATGTTTAAAGCCGACCAGGCTAATGTCGACTTTTGCTTTTCGGTTTGGATCGATATTGACCAGTGAAATATGAACTTTCCCTTCCTGATCCATTGAGGATGAATGATGGACTGCCGGAAGTTCCCTGCCCTCAGAATGATATGAATCGCAAATCATTTCACTTTCCAGCAAGCGGGCATCCTGGTGGACTTTAAATAAATCATAAACATGATAGGTGGGTGTGAGGACCATTTTCTCATCCTTCGTAAAAATCAAGGCCTGCAAGACATTTACGGTCTGGGCAATATTTGTCATTCGGATCCTGTCACAATTTTTATTGAAATAGTTCAGGGCAAGAGCTGCAACCATGGCATCACGCATGGAATTTTGCTGAAAAAGGAATCCCGGATTGGATTTGGGCTCAACATCATACCAGCTTCCCCATTCATCAACAATAAGGGCAACCTTATTTGCCGGATCCAACCGGTCCATAATGTCTATATGCCTGTCAATGATACGCTCCATTTCAAATGAACGATTCAGGACCTGGAAATACTCTTCTTCCCCAAACTCTGAAGCAGAGCCCTTTTTGCTCCAAACCACGTTATAGTGATGTAATGAAATTCCATCCATCATGTGATGAGGAATTTTCTTCATTAAGGTTTCCGTCCAGTTGAAATCATCTGAACTGGCTCCTCCTGCAATTTTGTAAAGCTTTTTACCACCATAATTCCTGCAGTATGTGGCATATCTCCGGTACTGATCAGCATAGAAATCAGCAGTCATATTCCCACCACAGCCCCAGTTTTCATTTCCCACACCCCAGAATTTCACACTCCAGGCTTCTTCTTTGCCGTTCTTCCTTCGCAAATCGGCCATGGGACTCACGGCATCGAAATTAAGGTATTCCACCCATTCCGACATCTCCTGCACCGTTCCACTGCCTACATTTCCGCATATATAAGGCTCGGTTCCCAGCTGCTCGCATAGATCCATGAATTCATGGGTCCCAAATCGGTTGTCCTCCGTTACCCCTCCCCAATGAGTATTAATCATCTTAGGGCGACTCTCCGGTGAACCAATACCATCTTTCCAGTGATACTCATCAGCAAAACAACCTCCCGGCCAACGAAGATTTGGAATTTCTATGGCCTTCAATGCTTCTACCACATCATTTCTTATCCCCCGGGTATTCGGAATTCCTGATTCTTCACCCACCCAATAGCCTCCGTAAATACAATGACCCAGATGCTCGGAGAAATGACCATAAATATGCCGGCTGATCTGAGGATTATCTTTTCCGGCTTTGATAATAATATGAGCCTGGTTTTCCGGTCCTCCGGATTGGCCATAGATTGTCAATCCGATAAACAGTAAGAAAATGGAGATAGTATAATTAAGATTCAGGGTTCTCATGGCAGGTTTTATAATTAGATTTAAATATGATAAAGCTATAAAAGCATTTTAATACTATTTTCATTTCTTCATGATTTTTTATAATCCGGTATGATTTGTCACAGTAAAGAATGAAATTTGATTATCAGGATTAAAGATATTCATTTTTAAAGAATGAAAATTTACGAACTTTGAAAACTACCATGTTCAGGAAAATTCTAAATAAAAAATTATGAAATCAATTCTAAAAATCACTGTCCTTTCTTGCTTAATCATCCTTTTTGGATTTAATGTCCAGGCACAAAAGAAAAGTAAAAAAGATAGCAATAAGGATGAAGGAATCAGGCTAATCCAGGCCGATTTCAATCAGCCTCAAGGCCCCTCCTCCAAAGTATGGCAAAAATGCATAGGTGCGGGTCGGGCCAATGAAGGTCTGCGGGCCGAATGGCAAAAGCAGCTGATAAAAGTGAAAAATGAATGTGGTTTCGATTACATCCGTATGCATGGATTATTGCATGATGACATGGGTGTATATTTTGAAGACGAGGATGGAAATCCCGAATACAGCTGGATGGCCATTGATATGCTATACGATTTTCTTCTCAGCATTGATATCAAACCATTTGTGGAATTATCCTTTATGCCTTCAGCCCTGGCAAGCGGGGAAGAAACGATCTTTTGGTGGGAAGGCAATATAACTCCGCCAGAATCATATGAAAAATGGTATGAATTGATCAAATCCCTGGTACAACATTTTGAAAACCGTTACGGTGAAGAGGAAGTGAAAACCTGGTATTTTGAGGTTTGGAACGAACCTAATCTTTCCTTCTTTTTCAGTGGCAGCCAGGAAGAATATTTTGAATTGTATAAATATTCAGCAAAAGCCGTCAAGGATGTAAACCCTGCTTACCGAATTGGAGGGCCTGCCACTGCCGGAAATGCCTGGGTTCCGGAAATAATTGAGTATTGTACCAACCATAATGTAGCTCTGGATTTCATTTCTACTCATAGCTATGGAGTGGTAAGCGGATTCTTTGATCATAGCGGAAATGCCGGAACCTAACTGAATCCAGATCCAAAGGCTATTTCAAATGACGTGGCCAGGGTAAGGAAACAAATAAAAAGTTCATCCAAACCGGATTTGGAATTGCATTATACTGAATGGAGTTCTTCCTATACCCCAACCGATTATGTGCACGACAGCTATCATTCCACAGCTTTTATCCTTGATAAAATCAAAGGAACTGAAAAAACTGCCCATTCCATGTCGTACTGGATCTTTTCAGATGTATTTTTTGAAGAAAGCGGACCTGCCTACAAACCCTTTCACGGAGGATTCGGCTTACTGAATTTCCAGGGGATAGAAAAACCCGCCTATTTCAGCTATAAATTTCTGAGCCGCCTGGGAAATACCGAATTAATAAATTCAGACTCAGCATCATGGGTTTGTAAAAATGAAGAGGGTGACATCCAGGTTCTTCTGTGGGACTTCACCCTGACTCATCCAGAGGACAGTGTAAATAATCAGGTTTATTATAAAAGGGAATTGCCCTCAGGGGAAAAGGGGAAAGTAAGGCTAAGTCTCTCAAATATTCCCCGTGGAAACTATCAATTGAAGATTACAAAAGTGGGCTATAATAGCAATGATCCCTTTACCTCCTATTTGCATATGGGCGCACCTAATCATCTTAATGTAAAACAGATTGAGAGTCTGAAGGAAAGCACTGCCGCTATTCCCTACATTCAAAAACCGCTTCAAATTAAAGATGACGGTAGTTTTTATTATGAAGCAGACCTGAGGGAAAATGACTGTTATCTCATTGAGCTGATAAAACTGTAATTACTCTGCCGGTCCGATAAGTTCTATTATAGTTCCATCCGGATCAGCTATGAGTATA
Organism: uncultured Bacteroidales bacterium; assembly: GCA_965369105.1. Classification (GTDB taxonomy): domain Bacteria; phylum Bacteroidota; class Bacteroidia; order Bacteroidales; genus JAGLSB01. The sequence continues at coordinate 8,019 of CBDUPM010000056.1, forward strand.
AATTGCCTGTCGGTACCCAGAGGTACAGGTGTTTCCCCAAGAAGCCTGACATTATATTTCTTAATTCTTTCAAGGAAAGGCTTCATACTGTTTACATTGATGGTAATATACTGCATCCCCAGGTCATCCTGGATAAAAGCCGACTTTTTATGAAGGGGATTATTCCCAAAACTCATAAGTTTAAATTCGGTTGCTTCCGGATGGTTTGCGAGCTGCATCACTTTAACGGTGAAAGCAACGCCATTGCTTAAGCCGGATATCTTACCGAACTCTGCGTTAACGTCAAAATCCCTGGTATTAGTCATGCCTATTACATTCGTATAAAAGTCCACAGACTTTTCCAGGTCTGAAACCACCACCCCGACCTGGATCGTATTACTGGAGAATTCTGATTGCGCATTTACCCGGAAGTGAAATGATAAGAGGATCAGGAATAAAGAAAGTAAGACCGTTTTTTTCATTTTAATAAGATTGGTTTATGTTGATTATCTGAAATTAGAAATATTTTGTTATCATTTCTTTGATCTGTTCAGAATTATTTAATAAGAAGAACTTTTTGTATCTCATTGCCTATCCTTATAAGATACACACCCGGATTATAACTTTGCAGGTCGATGCTGGTATTACCATATACATTGATTTCCTGAACCATTATAAGTGTTCCTGTTATCTCAAAAATCTCCACTAACTGGTTCTCTTTGCCGGGAGCATTGATATGAAAAAGTCCGGTACCCGGATTTGGAAAAACCTTAAAAGTTTTCAAAAGATTCTTTTCACTACTCTCCCGGGCGCTTAGATAGATACTTGCCCAATTTTCCGGTAAATGATTGTCTGACCCGGTGTTTGACAACTGGAAAATTCCTTCTGAACTGAATCCCTGAAGTGGCCATAAACCATCGTATTGATAATTGATATAGTCGATAACAATTCCATATCGGTTTTCCAGCTGAATAGCTTCCCCGTTATTGGATAAGCTTCCTTCTTCCCACTGAAAGACCTGCCTTTCGCAGGTACTCCAAATATTTGAAAATGCATTCTCGGTTAAAAACAAAACTTCCCGGGGATTAAGAAAAGTTCCTTCGGGAAGAATGGCCGTAACTCCTTTGGTAAGCTGGTAACCCGATACATCTGTTCTGAATTCAGAAGGATTAAATAAACAAATAAATTCGGGATAGTCAAGCTTGGCAGCATTTACAAAAAACTGGGAAATCATTACCTGGGGTTCAAAAAAGTCCAGTTTATAAGCAATTCCCATACTGGCCGGAACTCCCTGGTCGGAGCCGCTTAAATAAGCCGGGGAGCCATCCTGAATCATAAAATTATAAAAAGCAGGATTCTCAAACCTGGGATTAGCGTGAATATTAGATGCATTCCCCGGCAATACTTTATTATCCGAAAGACTGTAGCTTATACTGCAGGTGGATTTTGAATCGGTAAATACTGAATTCCCGGAAGAGTTTGAAAGAATGCTGTTGATTATATTGGCATTTCCACCTGCCTGCCCGGGGTTCTTTTCAAAACTGGCCACTCCCTGCACATTGCTGTAAAAAACACAATGGTTTATGGTTGCCCTGCTGGAATCTTTGAGTGCAACCCCCATGTTGCAATTAATAAAAACGCTGTTCTGAATTATTGCTGAAGATCGTTGCCCAATAGACACTCCCTTATCGGTAATGTTATGCACAAAAAGACTGTCTATGAGAACATTGGTAGATTTTTCTCCAATATCAACGGCATCACTGTTAAAACCAAAGAAATTTTGAATTTTACAATTACGGATAATTCCATCCTCAATATCATCATAATCGATTGCATCCGTATCGGGTTGATCATTACCGGTAAAAGTACAGTTCTCTATCCTTGCTTTCCCATATTTTACGTTGATCAGGTCTCCGGTAATTTTTGAATGCAGATCACTGTTTGTGAGAACAATATCTGAATATCTGGCAACTATTGGATTTCCATGTACATCCACCAGGGTCAGATGATCCATTTCCAGGTCTGAATGGAAGGCCG
>CBDUPM010000057.1:0-10033 GCA_965369105.1 uncultured Bacteroidales bacterium
GATGCCAGTTAAGCCACTCCTGCATCTCTCCAGTATTTTCAATATTTAAAGAACTTATTTTTTAATGGATAATCCTTTATAATTCCATTAACGAAAAACGGGGCGCAAAATAGTAAAAAAAATTAAATTTGTCGGTATTATATTATGGTAATTTCTCCCTTAAGATTACTTTTTAAATGCAACTTCAATTCCTCTGTCGGTAGGTCTTTTCCAAAAAGGTGCATCATTTTTGTTGTTGCTGCCTCCGTTGTTATATCGTAACCCCCGATAACACCGGCTTCAAAAAGTAACCGGCTTGTATCGTATCTGCCAAGAGAAACACTCCCGGTATAACACTGGGTAACATCTAAAATGACTATGCCTCTTTCCACCGCCTTCTTTATTCGTTTTATAAACCATTCATCAGCAGGGGCGTTACCAGATCCATAAGTTTCAATAATTAATCCCTTTAAACCTTTAATTCCCAGGATGGAATCAATATATGCTTTATTCATCCCGGGAAACAGCTTAAGAATTGCAATATGATTATCAAATTGGGTTTCCAGCTTGAGGTACTCTGTTGTATTCCGATATAATATGGCCTCCCTGTTATATTTTATTTTAATTCCAACTTCTGCAAGTGGTGGATAATTAGCTGATAGAAAGGCATTAAAATTCTCTGTGTTAATTTTAGTGGTTCGGTTTCCCCGAAAAAGCTTATTTTCAAAATAGATACATACCTCGGGGACAATTGATTTTCCATTTTCTTTGTCAGCAGCAATTTCAATAGAAGTAATAAGATTTTCCTTGCCGTCTGTTCTGAGAATTCCAATTGGAAGCTGAGAACCGGTAAGAATTACAGGTTTACTTAAATTCGTAAATATAAAACTCAAGGCTGAAGCTGAATAGGACATGGTGTCAGTTCCATGAAGAATCACGAATCCATCATAGGATTCATAATAATTATAAATCATTTTAGCCAGATCCTTCCAGATCTTCGGGCCCACATTGGATGAATCAAGGGGTGGATGAAAAGAAATTGTATCCAGCTGGAAACCAAATTTTTTTAATTCAGGAACTTGTTCTGATATCTGATCGAAATTCAAAGGTTGCAGGGCTCCGGTCTCTGAATTCTGGACCATCCCGATTGTTCCTCCTGTATAAATTATTAATACTGACCTTTTCTCCATCTTGCTTTAAAGCTTAAATAATTCAACCGCGTTTTGAGTGGTTAATTCTTCCAACTCCCGGATAGGTATGGATAAATAACCGGCAATGAAATCATTAATATATTTCAAATATGAACTCTCATTCCTTCTTCCTCTTTTTGGAACCGGAGCCAGGAAAGGGGAATCCGTTTCGAGCAATAACCTGTTTTTAGGGATAATGGGTAAAATTTCTTTTAATTCAGAATTCTTAAATGTCGAAATTCCATTAATCCCTATATAAAAATCGTATTCCTTAATTTTCTCGAGCTCCTTTTTACCTCCGGTAAAGCTATGGAAGACTCCCCTTAGTCCATGATTAAATAACCTGTCCATCACCTGAAATATTTCGTCAAAAGAATCCCGGGAATGTATGATTGCCGGTAAATTAAACTCCTTGGCCCAATCCAATTGCTTCTCAAATGCTATTTCCTGTTCCTTTTGAAAACTTTTATCCCAATAAAGATCTATTCCAATTTCACCTATTCCTATAAAATTTTCTTTCTTTATTAAGTCATACATAAATTCCAGGTCTTCCTCATAATTTTGTTTGACTGAACCCGGGTGCAATCCCATCATTGGATAGCAGATTTCCGGAAAATCATTTACCATTTTCTTCAAACTTTGAATCGTAAGGGTATCTATATTGGGTAACAGAAGTTTTTCTATTCCGGATTTTAAAGCCCGGTCAACCACTTCTGCTCTATCCTGATCAAACTCTTCAAGATATAGATGGGTATGTGTATCTATTAACATAATTATAATTGCTGCAAAGGTATAAAAAACAAAAATGTAGATATCAGTCAGATTATACAATAAAAAACCCCCGGGAAAATAATTACCCCGGGGGTCAGAATTACGATATTATTATTTATTCCGACTGTCAGTTATTTCTGGATTTAAAACTCATGGAAATACCAGATTATGGCTTCCTTAAACAACTCCCTGGGCAAGCATTGCATCGGCTACTTTTACAAATCCGCCAATATTTGCTCCATTTACATAATTCACATAGCCCCCTTCTTCTTTTCCATACTTCATGGCAGTGGCATGAATATTTTTCATAATTTCATGAAGTCTGCTGTCTACTTCTTCTCTTGTCCAGGGTAAACGCATTGAATTCTGGGTCATTTCCAGTCCTGAAACGGCCACTCCACCGGCATTTGCAGCCTTACCCGGTCCGTAAAGTATTTTATTTTCAAGATATACTTCAATGGCTTCAGGTGTGGAAGGCATATTAGCACCTTCAGAAACGACAAAGCAACCATTGGAAATCAACATTTTTGCATCCTCTCCATTTATCTCATTTTCAGTGGCGGATGGGAATGCGGCTTGCCCTTTGATTTTCCATGGTCGTTCGCCATCAAAATATTCTACACCAAATTTTTCAGCATATTCATGGATTCTGCCTCTTCTGTTATTTTTTAGGTCCATTACGTAATCCAGTTTTTCTGTATCAATGCCATTGGGATCATAAATAAATCCAGCTGAATCGGATAGTGTTACCACTTTTCCTCCCAAATCATTAATTTTTTGTGTAGTGAATTGTGCAACATTTCCTGAACCTGATACTATACATATCTTTCCCTTCAAACTATCCCCTTTGGTTTTAAGCATCTCTTCAGCAAAATATACCGCTCCATATCCGGTGGCTTCAGGTCGAATCAGGCTTCCACCCCATTCAATGCCTTTACCGGTAAGAACTCCTGTGAATTCGTTTTTAATTCTTTTATACTGGCCAAACAGGAATCCGATCTCCCGTCCGCCAACCCCAATGTCTCCCGCAGGAACATCGGTATTCGGACCAATATGACGATTTAATTCGGTCATAAAACTTTGGCAGAAACGCATTACCTCATTATCTGATTTGCCTTTCGGATCAAAATCTGATCCTCCTTTTCCTCCACCCATGGGCAGGGTAGTCAAACTGTTTTTAAAAACCTGCTCAAAGGCCAGAAATTTCAATATACCCAGGTTTACCGTAGGGTGGAAGCGTAAACCTCCTTTGTAAGGCCCAATTGCGCTGTTCATTTCTATTCTAAAACCCCGGTTTACTTCAACTTCTCCTTTATCATTCATCCATGGAACCCTGAAAATAATAACTCTTTCCGGCTCAGCAATTCTTTCCAGAATTTTTGCATGCTTATACCTTGGGTTTTCTTCAATAAAAGGAATTAATGACTCTGCAACTTCCATAACTGCCTGGTGAAATTCAGGTTCTGATGGATTTTTGGCCATAATCCTGGCCATAAATTGTTCGACTCTGGGATCCATTTTTTAAGGTTTTTTAAGTTTGAGTAAAAAATGTAATAAACAAACTTAAAAACTTTCAAAAACTCTTTTGTCAATTTAGAAGCAGAATTGATATGATTTGCAGCAGGATGCTCCGGATTGCTTTTGTTTATTGCATTACAGCGGCTTTCATATTGTAATGTTATACAGCATTAGGCTTGACTCATATTCTAAAGGCCTATGAAATTCGATACATATTTCCGGGTAAAACAGTTATTACTCCTTCAAATTCCAGGTTTAAAAGGATGGAAGAGAGCTTGTGAACCGGAATATCAAGTTCAATACTAATGGAATCAATTCCAATTGTCTCATGCTTTTTTATCAGATTCAGAACCTTTTCTTCCTCTTCTGTTAATTCAACAAACAATAGCTTCTGCCTGGGAGCTGATTTTTCACCATTTCTTTGCCAGTTCATAAAAAACTCAAGGTCTTCAAGACCTTCGATCAGGGCCGCCTTGTTTTCTTTAATTAACCGGTTACATCCTTTTGAATATTCATCTGAAATTCTGCCCGGATATGTAAAAACATCCCTGTGATAGGAAGAAGCAATATCTGCAGTAATCAATGCCCCGCCTTTATAACCCGATTCAATTACTATGGTCGCATCAGCCAGACCTGCTATTAAACGGTTCCTTTTAATGAAATTATTTCTTTCCGGATTCATATCTGAGGTAAATTCTGTAAGTAAACAACCTTGTGATTCAATTCTGGAAGCAAGATTTTTATGTTGGGAAGGATAAAGAGTATGAAGCCCGTGACCCAATACTGCAATAGTTTTCAGATTCGCTTTTAGTGCCGACAGATGCGCGTTATAATCTATTCCATAAGCCAGGCCACTTGTAATAATTGTTTGAGGATAGTACTGACTGATTTCCCTGATCAGGTGGTCTGTATTTTTGATTCCTTCCCGGCTGGCTCTCCTGGTACCTACTATACTTAAAACTTTCCCGGAGTTAAATTCAGCTGTACCCTTACAATAAAGAACAAGTGGAGAGTCACTGCATTGTTTTAATCGAATAGGGAATAAACTACTGTTAAAATCTATGACTTTCAGATCATGCCTTTCACAGTATTCCAATTCCTTTTCAGCTCTATTGACATAAGCTCCCGAAATAGCCCTTCCCGATAACACCTCACCAATCCCGGGAATCTTCATCAGCAACTCTTTCCTTTCACCAAAAACAGCTTCTGCCGATCCAAGATATGAAATCAGTTTTCTGGCAGTAACCGCACCAATGGACGGAACCATAGAAAGAGCAATTAAATACTTGAGTGAACTCTCCATATAAACCCCTGTTCATTTGTATATGGAAAAAACACCCTAAATCTCGACCTCTAAAATGGTTTTTTTTAATTAATTTTTTTAATGTACTGATTAAGTGATTTGTAGATCCTGGCTTTATCCTTTGCAGGAAGCGTGTTTACAGGAATTTCAGGGTATTTTCCGATTCCATTTTTGAATATCCCAAAAACAATCAGTTTTTCATTTATACCCTTCCCTTTGACTTCATATTTCACAAACTTTTTCTTGGGAATTATAATGGAGCTTTTTTTCTGATTAAATGCCTTTATGGGGTAAAACCTTAAAACAATTTTATCACCATTATCGCTGTAAAAAACGTAATGCGGATTTCTGATACGGTGGTAAACTATAACCGACAGGTACATAAGACAAAACAAGATAATCCAGAAAACTCTGTCTAATCCTAAAAATGGAACTTTAAAAAAGTCGGAAAATGAAGAAACAATTATCAAAGGAAACATAGATACGGTAATCGCAAATTTTTGCAGCCAGATAGAATAAGTTCCTTTTTTATTATCAATTTGCATCTTTAAAGCTTTCTATTAAAAAATCAAAACTATAAAAGAATCTTAAAGTTCAGTTATAATTTCTCCCTTTTTCTTCTGTTTAACTCTTTCTTAATTAAACCCAGTTCTCTGCCTGTCTGGCCCTTTACGGAAGTGTTTTCCTCCGCTCGACGGGTTAAATAGGGAAGGACATGCTTAACAGGACCGTATGGAACATATTTGGCCACATTATATCCTGCTTTCGCCAGGTTAAAACTGATATGATCACTCATACCGTACAATTGTGAAAACCAGCATCTTTCGTCACCCGGCTCGATATTGTGTTTTCTCATAAGTTCAGCCAGCCATTTGGAACTGTACTCATTGTGGGTCCCATTGAAAATGGATGTAATATCAATATTTTGGATTGAATATTCCAGCGCCTGGTTATAATCCCTGTCCGTTTTTTCTTTATTCTCCTGAATGGGATCTTTATATCCCTTTTCTTCGGCTCTTTCCCGTTCTCTTTCCATATAGGCTCCCCTCACAAATTTTACTCCTATATAAAATTTTTCTTTTCTTGCTCTTATTATATCTCTCCGGAGCACATCAATCCTGTCCCACCTGTACATTTGATAGGTGTTGAAAACAATGGCTTTCTCCTTATTATACCTGAGCTGCATTTCATAAACCACCTTATCAATGAAATTCTGATACCAACTATCTTCTGCATCAATAAGGATGGGTAAATTCAACTCAAAAGCTTTCGAACACATTTTACTTACCCTGTCCACAAATTTGTTCCCCTCTGCCTGAACTTCACCAGGCAGATCCTTTCCTGATTCACTTAATATTTCCAGTGCTTTTGATTTAATAAATGCGGTTGGTTTAAAAACCGCAAAAGGAATATTTGGGTTTTTTCCTGCAAACTCGATGGCCCTGAGGGTTTCATTCAGGGCTTTTTCAATTTCCACATCCGATTCCTTCCCTTCAACTGAATAATCTAAAATAGATTTCACTTTTCCATTTGCCAGCCTGCTGATAACAGGTGTACAATCTTCTATACTTTCACCTCCTACAAACTGTTTGTAAACTGTTGGTTTTACTAACCAGTTTACTGGTAAACCAATACCTGCCATTGCTTTAATAACAGAATTTCCGGTTTTAACCAGTCCGGGTCTTGAAATTAAGCGAAACATTACTCCAGCCCGTTTTAACTCTCTATTCTCCTTTACTATAAACGCAACCCTTGTATCCTCAAAATCTATTTGTGTCATATGTCTTCCTTGTATTTCTAAAAGCTTCTAAAAATAGTAAGGAAAATTATCTATTTTTATCAAGTAATTTTATGTTATGCAATACAGAATAATAAATTCACCTCTTACAACTCCAACAGAAGTTATCCTGCCGGGATCAAAAAGTATAAATAACCGGCTGCTGATAATGTCTGCACTTTCAAAAGGAAAAATAAAACTGAAAAATCTTTCTCAAAGTGATGATTCCATTATTATGAATGAGATCATTAATTCTAAAAATAAATTAAAAAATGCCGGACATGCAGGTACTGTAATGCGTTTCATGACGGCCTATCTTTCTGTAATTAAAGGTGATCATATTCTGACCGGCACTGAAAGGATGAAGAACAGGCCTATCGGAGAACTGGTAAAAAGCCTGAGATTACTTGGAGCCCAAATAAATTATTTGGAAAAAGAAGGATTTCCCCCTTTGGAAATAAAAGGGAAAAACCTGAATGGCGGTTCCATTGAAATTAACTCGGGAATCTCCAGTCAATATATTAGTGCCTTGCTTATGATTGGCCCATATTTAAAAAATGGGCTTATTTTAAAGCTTACAGGTGATACCATTTCATCCAGCTATATCGATCTGACGCTTAACCTGATGAAAATGGCAGGGGCATTGGTCGAAAGAAAAGGAAATCAAATTTCTGTTTTAGCTACAGAATATAAACCCTGTAATCTTGAAATTGAAGCCGACTGGAGTGCTGCCTCCTACTGGTTTTCAATTGCAGGATTAGCCGCAGACTCGCAAATATACCTACCCTTTTTACAATTGAAAAGCTATCAGGGCGATGCTGCAATCACCCGCATTTTTACCGAACTTGGAGTTCAATCAGAATTTACAAATCAGGGCCTTAAATTGAAATCAATTCCTGTAAATATTAGGAAATTCCGCTTCGATTTCAGAAATAATCCTGATATGGTTCAAACATTTATACCCTATTGCATTGCCCGTGGAATTCCTTTTGAGTTCAGTGGATGCCGGACACTCAGGATTAAAGAGACTGACAGGGTCCATGCTCTCTATACCGAATTAAAAAAGTTTAAGGTTCTACTTAAATTCTCTGAGGATGGCGAATTTATCTCCTGGGACGGAAAGACTTTACCAGACTGGGATTTGCAGGTAAAAATTGACACCTGGGACGATCACAGGATGGCTTTGGGTCTGGCTCCCCTTGTAATTAAAACAGGGTCTTTAGTAATAAATGATCCGGATGTAGTTTCGAAATCCTACCCCGGTTTTTGGAAAGATCTTCAAAAAGCCGGCTTCCTTATTGAAGAGATTCATTAAATCACTTTTTGTCCCTAAATTCTATTCTGTTATCAGTATTAATAATACTATCCAGGGCCATCCAACCCCCTCCTCCCACCCATTAATGTGAAAAAAGTCTGAAAAATCGACCTTCAAATCCATTTTTTTGATAAAAACGAACAAATTCACCCAAAGCATTCAGGCTTTAAAGGGAATTAACGCTTAGCGGAAAAATATTCTTTTAACAGGAGAACGGACTCATGTTCCAAAACCGACGATTTCACTTCAGTCCGCGGAGAAATGGCATTACTCGAAAAAACGCTATACCCCGTTTTAGGTTCTGAAGCTCCGTAAACTAACCTGGCAGGCCTCGCCAGATTAATTGCCCCTGCACACATAAGGCAGGGCTCAAGACTTACGAAAATACTGCATTCATCCAGAAATTTTGAACCCAGGAAATTCGCCGCAGCAGTGATGGCAATCATTTCTGCATGAGCCGTAACATCCGTTAATTCTTCTGTCATGTTATGACTTCTGGCAATAATCCGATCTCTTGAAACAATTACTGCTCCAACCGGAATTTCATCGCGGTCAAATGCCTTCTGAGCCTCTTTAAGAGCTTCATTCATAAAATACTCATCGGAGAAAAGCGGGTAGTTCATTTTTTTTACAAAATATCAGGTAAATGATAGTCTTTCTTTATATTTTCGCAATCTGAATGTCATCCATTTAAATACTGGAAAATCTGATCGCATCTAAATTATAAAATTATGTATAGAACACACACCTGCGGAGAACTTAATATAAAAAATACAGGAGAAAATGTAAAGTTGAGTGGTTGGGTTAAAAAAACAAGAGAATTTGGAGGAATGACTTTCATCGATCTCAGAGACCGGTATGGAGTCACCCAGCTTGTTTTCAGTACAGAAATAAACAAGGAATTATTCGACAATGCAAGAAAACTGGGTCGTGAATATGTCATCCAGGTAAGTGGTAAAGTAGAAGAAAGAAGCAATAAAAACCCTAACCTGCCCACCGGTGACATTGAAATTTTAGTCGATGATCTGAAAATTTTGAATAAATCTGAGGTTCCTCCTTTTACCATTGAAGAAGATACGGACGGTGGAGATGATATCAGAATGAAATACCGCTACCTGGATTTAAGAAGGGATGTGGTCAGAAAAAATCTGGAGCTCAGACACAAAATGGCCTTTGAGATCAGGGCTTATATGAGCAGGGAGGGTTTTCTTGAAGTGGAAACTCCCGTATTAATAAAATCCACTCCTGAAGGGGCAAGGGATTTCGTGGTCCCTTCCCGGATGAACCCCAGACAATTCTATGCTTTACCTCAATCGCCTCAAACATTTAAGCAGTTGATGATGGTTGCCGGATTTGATAAATATTTTCAGATCGTAAAATGCTTTAGGGATGAAGACCTGAGGGCAGACCGTCAACCAGAGTTTACTCAGCTCGACTGTGAGATGTCTTTTGTAGAGAGGGATGATGTTCTGAATACATTTGAAGGTCTTTCGAAGCATTTATTTAAATCTGTGCTGAATGTGGATATTAATTATGATTTTCCGAAGATTCCCTATTTCGAAGCAATGGAAAACTATGGCAGCGATAAACCGGATACCCGTTTTGAAATGAAAATTTCTGATGTATCATCTTTGGTGAAAAATAAAGGCTTTGGGGTATTCGACAATGCAGAATATATCGGTGCTATTAATGCCGAATCCTGTGGAAATTATTCCCGGAAAGAATTGGATGAACTCACAAAATGGGTTCAAAGACCACAGGTGGGTGCAAAAGGTTTAATCTATGTAAAATATAATGAAGACGGGAGTTTTAAATCTTCTGTAGACAAATTCTTTGATCAGGATGCTCTGAAAATCTGGTGTGAAAAACTAAAAGCCAAACCAGGGGATCTTCTCCTTGTTATGGCCGGTGAAAAAATCCCTGCCCTTGAACAATTGGGAACCCTGAGACTTCATATGGCTTCCCGCCTGGGCCTTATGGATAAAAACAAATTCAATGCCCTCTGGGTCGTTGATTTCCCGCTTCTTCACTGGGATGAAGAAAGTAAAAGGTTTCATGCAATGCACCATCCTTTTACTTCCCCTGTTCCTGAAGACCTGGAAATACTGGAAACTGATCCCGGAAAAGTAAGGGCAATTGCTTATGACCTCGTGATAAACGGGGTAGAAATCGGTGGCGGT
>CBDUPM010000058.1:0-9940 GCA_965369105.1 uncultured Bacteroidales bacterium
AAAGGGAAACGATCCATAGAGGAACATTTTGACAGAAATCATGAATTGGAAAATCAGTTAAGGGAAAAAAATAAACCGGAGGAACTGGATACGCTCAGGGAAATTGCGGAAATGGGAAATATCCATTTTATCTGGCAGAAAGAACTGAACGGGCTGGGAGATGCAATAAAATATGCAAGATATCATGTAAATGGAGAGGCGTTTGCAGTACTTTTAGGGGATACCCTGCTGGAAAGTAATAATCCTGTTCCGGTAACAAAACAACTGGTGGATGTCTATAATCACTACCAGGCTTCTGTGGTCGCCCTGGAAGAAGTGAACCCGGATCTGGTTTCCCGGTATGGTATTATAGGAGGAAGGGAAATCAAACCTTCTATTTTTGAGATTGACCGTTTTATTGAAAAACCAGAAATCGGAAAAGCACCTTCTAACCTGGCCATTGCCTCGCGCTATATTTTTACTCCAGAAATTTTCGATTATCTGGATAAACTGGAACCCGGGATAAATAACGAAATTCAGCTTACGGATGCCATGGCGAAAATGGTAAGGGATAAAGCGATGTACGGGCTTCAGTTTGATGGGGTAAGGCATGATATCGGGAATAAGCTGGACTTTTTAAAGACAAATGTTATTTATGGTGCCAAGAGAAATGACTTTGGTGAGGAGTTCAAAGACTGGTTAAAAGAATTTGTTTCCGGATTTTAGTTTTATTCTTTATGCTTTTTTTGTAATTTCGAGGATTCGTTTAACATCAATTAAAATATTTTTGGATTATGAGAAAAATTACAGGATTTTTAGCTGTTCTATTTATTTTAGGATTATCCTCGTGTGCGGACACGGGACCCGATTGGCAATATCTCTTTAATGGAAAAGACCTTTCCGGATTCATACAAAAAAATGGAGAAGCACTTTTTGAGGTGAAAGATTCTGTTATTGTAGGTACTTCGGTTCTGGGTACTCCCAACAGCTTTTTATGCACAGAAAACCACTATTCTGATTTTATTTTTGAAGTGGAATATTTATTAGTGGATGAAATGAACAGTGGAATCCAGTTCCGTTCCAATTCATTGCCGGAATATAAGGATGGAAGGGTTCATGGTTATCAATGTGAAATTGATCCTTCTGAAAGAGCATGGTCTGCAGGAATTTATGATGAAGCCAGAAGAGGTTGGCTGTATCCTTTGAATGATGAAGGGAATCAGGAAGCAAGGAAAGCTTATAAAAAAGGTGAATGGAATAAAGTAAGGGTTGAAGCTGTTGGAAGCAGTATCAGAACCTGGTTAAACGGAGTTCCGGTTTCAAATCTGGTAGATGATCTGACTGCAGAAGGATTTATAGCCTTGCAGGTCCATTCAATAAAGGACAGTGCAAGTATAGGTCACCAGATAATGTGGAAAAACATCCGAATTTTAACAGAAGATATTGAGAATTACCGGATGGAAACCAATGCTCCGGAAAAGTCTTACCTGGTAAATCAACTCACGGAAACCGAGATTGAGGATGGTTGGAAATTGCTTTTTGATGGTCAAACGACCGAAGGCTGGAGAAAGGCTTATGCCGATGCATTCCCCGAAAAAGGATGGAAAGTTGAAGACGGTATACTGACAGTTCTGGCATCTGATGGGGCAGAATCTCAAAACGGGGGTGATATTGTTACGGTAGATGAATACACTGATTTTGATTTGAAACTTCAGTTTAAATATACCAAAGGAGCAAATTCAGGTATAAAATATTTTGTTACCGAAGCTGAAAGCGGGAATACCATGTCGGCAATCGGTCTGGAATACCAGGTTTTGGATGACAGAGTTCATCCGGATGCTAAATTGGGTAATCATGAAGGAAGCAGGACTCTGGCCTCATTGTATGACCTGATCAAAGCTGAAAACAAGCGGGATAACGGGGTTGGACAATGGAATAATGCCCGTATTCTATCTCATAATAATCATATTGAGCACTGGCTGAATGGCTTTAAAGTACTTGAATATGAAAGGAAAAGTGATGAGTACCGGAAATTGGTTGCTGAAAGCAAATATGCCGTATGGGAGGCATTCGGAGAAGCGGATGCCGGTCATATTCTTCTGCAGGATCATGGAAATGAAGTTTCTTTCAGAAGCATAAAAATCAAAGTTTTAAAATAATAAAAGCATATAAATGAATAATTCCAGAAGAGATTTTTTAAAGAAAACAGCCCTGGGTACCGCAGGAATAAGTGTTGCAGGTTTTGCATCCACAGCTAAAGCGAGAGCAGGAGTCAAAGGGGCAAATGACAAATTATTATTTGCAGTTGTCGGACTGAATGGAAGGGGTAGGGCTCATGTTGCGGCAATTGCTGCCTGTGAAAATGTTGAAATTGCATATGTTTGCGATGTAGATTCAAGAGTACTTGAAAAATCGGTTGAACTGGTTAAAAAACAAACCGGTAAAAAACCGAAGGCTATTGTGGATTTCAGGGAATTAATACTAAAAGAAGATCTTGATGTAGTTACCATTGCCACCCCGGAGCACTGGCATGCCCCTATGGCAATCATGGCTATGCAGGCAGGTAAACATGTTTATGTTGAGAAACCCTGCAGCCATAATCCGGAAGAAGGAGAATTGCTGGTGAAAGTGGCAAATAAGACAGGCATGCTATGCCAGATGGGCAATCAGCAACGTTCTGCCCCCACTTCACAGGAGGCGATGCAGGATATTTCAGATGGGATTATTGGGGATGTTTATTATGGCAAGGGCTGGTATTCAAATGCCAGGGGATCCATTGGTTACGGGAAACTGGCAACACCTCCCGACTGGTTAAACTGGGAATTATGGCAGGGACCTGCACCCAGGAGAGAATTCAAGGATAATTGGGTACATTATAACTGGCATTGGATCAGAGGCTATGGTACCGGAGAAATTAACAATAATGCGACTCATGAAATAGATATTTGTCGCTGGGCCATGGGATTGGATATACCTGTTAAAGTTAGTTCTTCGGGCGGACGTTTTCATTACCAGGATGACTGGGAATTTTTCGATACCCAGAATGTGAATTATGAATATGCCGATGGAAAAATGATCAGCTGGGAAGGCAGAAGCTGTAATTCCTTCAATCATTATGGCAGGGGAAGGGGAGTGACTCTTCATGGAACCAACGGAACAATTCTCCTCGACCGTAATTCATATATTGCCTATAATTTGAAAAATGAAGAAATAAAGAATGTAACTGAAGCTGAAAAAAGTGCTACCACCGATACGGTTGGAGCAGGCTCACTGGATGTGTACCACATGCAAAATCTTATTGATGGAATCAGGAAAGGAACCAAATTGTATGCTCCAATCCAGGATGCAAGAACTTCCACCTTACTCTGTCACCTGGGAAATATCTCGCAGGACATGGGAAGAACCCTTTACCTGGATACATCAAACGGAAAGATTCTGGGAGACGGCCAGGCAATGCAGCAATGGTCCCGTGAGTACGAACCCGGCTGGGAACCTAAACTATAAACACTTAAAATATTGAATTTATAAACTGCAAAGTATGCAGGAAGGATTAAGGATTGCCGAGGATAATTTATTTTTTCTCAGTGACCTGTGCAAATATTCTCTGGATGCTTTGCGTTTTTTATTCCGGTTATTCTGAACTATTAATTATATGGTGAAAACTTTTAGAATAATATGGTTTGTTGGTTTCCTGGCCTTTTCATGCGCTTCTGAGGAAAAGCCATCCCATCGTCTTTACTTCTACCAGGATGAGGAAGCAAAAGATCTGGCCATTGTTTACGGGAATGATATTTTAACCATCCTGAATTATTCAGGAAATAACTATAAGCCATTTTTTAATCCTTTAAATACCCTGGGTGGAACCCGTATAACCAGGGGATGGCCTATTGATCCATATCCTTACGAACCCGTCGATCATCCGCACCAAAAAGGCCTTTGGTTTAATTTCGGTGATGTGAATGGTATCGATTTCTGGAATAATTCGGATTCAATAAAAGCTGAAAACAAATTTAAATATGGAAAAATCCTGACAGATTCACTTGTCGTTCTGGAAGTAAATGAAAACTCCGGGATTTTTGAACTCTACAATACCTGGAAAAGTGAAAAAGGGGAAATATTATTAAAGGAAAAAGCAATTCACAGAATTACTGTTTTTGATTATTACTGGCAAATGGAAAGATCGACCACCTTAACTGCTCAGACGGAGATAACTTTCACAGATAATAAAGAGGGGCTCTTCGCGATTCGAATGGCCAGGGAATTTCAATCGGACCTGGATAAAAAAGAATGGATTTTAGATGAAAATCTGAATATCACAGAAGAAAAAGTAAGCTATAATCCGGGTAAAACGGGTAATTACATGGGTTCAAACGGAACCCGAGCCAGTGAGACCTGGGGGACGGCAAATGAATGGGTTTTACTGAACGGAACAATAGAAAATGATTCCATTTCTGTTTTGATTATGGACCATCCCCTGAATTTTGCTCATCCTCCCCACTGGCATGCAAGGGATTACGGGCTGTTTTCGGTCGATAATTTTGGCAGGAATGCTTTTATGAAAGAATTGGATCCGCTATCATTGTCCCTTTCAACAGGAGAATCCATCAGCTTTACTCACTCAATTTTAATAAAAAACGGAGGATATTTTGATGCTTCCCTTATTACTGAAATTTTTGAGAATTTCGGTGAAATAAAATTTGACTTTTAGAATTCTTATTCTTTAAGTATTACTTTTAGCAAACTTTTAAAAGACTTACATTTTAAATTTTTATCAGGACCAAATCTAACTCCCGGTTCATTATATTAAGCTTTAATTATATAGACCGGCATTCTGAATTTCTTGAAGAACCAGCATCAGAGAAATCAAAAACAAGCTCCATTCATTCAGGATAAAGATATTATGAATTTATAGTGGAGGTATAAGCGATCAGCAATTTTTATACAAAGGTTTATCCGGAAAGAAAAAAATGGTTCATAACAACGAAATACCCAGCCTGAATTTAAAGCAGAATCACCTTTTTTTCCTTATCACTCCGGAACGCAGCTTCAATGATTCTTATTACATCCCTTGCCTCTCCTGCTTTCACCTTTAATTCCTTACCCTTCCGGATGGCATCAAAGATATTGTCGTAAAAAGCATTGTAATTTCCGGGAACAGATTTGATTTTATCCCTGAATTCAATTCCATTTTCGGAATAATTCAGCAAACCATCATAATGAAAATCTTCCACTCCCCAATTTTCTTCATCGGGCATTTTGCCGTCCTTCAGATCATCCTCCTGCGGATCAATTCCCCATTTGAGGAAGCTGCCTTCTGTTCCATGCAATATATATCTGGGTCCGGGTTCTTTCACAAGGTAGCTGGCTTTTAAAATAGCCTTCAGGTTTCCGTAGCGGAGGATTAATTCAAAATTATCATCTATAATTCCACCCGGCCGGGTAACACGGATATCTGCATAAACACTTTCAGGCCAGCCGAATAGACACAGCACCTGGTCAATTAAATGTGACCCCAGGTTAAATAGGGTACCCGCACCGGAAAAGGATTCTTCTTTCCATGTACCGGTTTTAACTTCATTCCGGTAGCGGTCAAAATGAGCTTCGTAATCGATCAGGGTTCCCAGTTTTTTTTCTTTGAGGATTTTCTGTATCGTCAGAAAATCATTGTCCCATCTCCGGTTCTGAAAAGCAGATAATACCAGATTTTTTGATTCGGCAAGCCGGATCAGTTCATCGGCCTCTGCAGAGGTCTGGGTAAAAGGTTTTTCAATTACCACATGTTTCCCTGAATGAAGGGCCATTTTTGCATATTCAAAATGTAAATGATCCGGCAGATTTATGATAATCAGTTCAATTTCAGGATCGGAGCAAAGTTCTTCTATGCTTCTTACCAGGGAACTGTAGGCGTATTTTTGACGGCTCAGATTAGTATTCCTTTCAACAATGGAAGAGATTTCAAATCCTTTGTTTACATGTAAAAGAGGAGCATGAAATACATATCCTGACATTCCAAATGAGGCGATGCCGGTTTTAATGGGTTTATGCATATTTTATTACTTTTAAGAAAGTTTTCAAAAATAAGAAAAGTACAGGAAAGTCATAGATTTAATTTCAATTCCTTTAAAATGTTAAGCAGGATAGTTTACCGCAATCTTATGTCGATGGGGACCCGCCTGGATATGGTTTTCACTGATATCTCTGAAGAACAGGCAGATGCAGTTTTTCATGAAGTCCAAAACAGTCTGGAAAAATGGGAGCAAAAACTGAGCATATACAGGGATGATTCCTTTTTTAGCCGGCTTAATAAAAAAGCTTATGAAGAATTTATCGACCTGGATGATGAAATTTCGGGCCTTTTTTCAAAATTGATTGAATACCATCAGCTGACAAATGGATATTTTGATTTTACCCTGGGAAATATAAGCTCGCATCGGTTTTCGGATAAAGAAGTAGATGAATTTCTTTCAACTGATTTAACAGAAAGGATAGCGTTCGATCCGGATAAAAAACAACTTAAAATACTTCACCCCCTGGTTTTGATCGATTCCGGCAGTTTTGGTAAGGGTCTGGCTCTGGATGATATTAAAAAGATCCTGTTAAAACATAAAATTCAAAACTGTTTTATTACTTTTGGGGGAAGTTCGGTGGCAGGACTGGGAAGGCATACAGCAGCTGATTTCTGGCCGGTTGGAATTTCAGATTTTACAGATCAAAGCAAAAACATGTATGTTTTTGAACTAAAGGATTCTTCCCTTTCCATTTCGGGGAACAGCTTGAACAATTTGAAAAAATTTCCGGAAGGACATATTCTAAATCCTAAAACCGGGAAGCGACACAAAGAGCTTGAATTGATTTGTGTCGAGGGAAGTTCATCCTTTGTTGATGAGATTTTAAGTACGGCCATTTTTGCATGCCCGGAAGAAATGATAAAATCAATTTGTGGAAATTTCCCTGCATATAAAATAGTAAAAATTACATACGACAGGGAGAATAAGAAAAGCAACATTACTGAATATTAAGGCTCATAATGGAAAACAAACAAAAATCAAATCGGCGCGACTTTATTAAAACCTTTGGCATAATAGCCGGAGCTTCCATGATAACTTCCGGGATGCCCTGGTTAAACACTGTGATGGCAAGCGATCCGGGGAAAATAGTTAAATTGGGTATCATAGGGCCTGGTTCCAGGGGGACGTTATTACTTAAGCATCTAATGGATATTCCTGGGGTTGAAATGACTTGTTTTTCCGATAATTATGAACCGAATTTTCAGCGGACACAGGGACTCCTTCCTAATGCAAAGGGATACACAGATTACAGGGAAATGCTGGAAAAGGAAGAAATGGACGCTGTGGTTATTGCCACACCCTTGCATGAGCATGCCCGGATTGTTCTCGACGCATTTGAGGCTGGATTGCATGTATTTTGCGAAAAAAGCCTGGCCAAAACCTATGAAGAGTGCAATGATATGGTTATGGCCTGGGATAAGGCTCAAAAGAATTTCACTATAGGTCATCAAAGAATGTTTAATATTCGCTATCAACAGGCCTATAAGTTGATTAAGGAAGGGAAAATTGGAAAACCAACCCAAATACGGGCTTACTGGCACAGGAATAATGACTGGAGAAGACGAGTTCCCAGTCCGGAACTGGAAAGGAAAATTAACTGGAGATTGTATCATGAATACAGTCTTGGATTAATGACAGAGCTTTGCTCTCACCAGGTCCAGGTGGCTAACCAGATTCTGGGCGAAGTACCTTCCGAAGTCTGGGGTGCCGGAAGCATAAATTACTGGAAGGATGGAAGGGAAGTATTCGATAACATTAACCTGGTTTATAAATATCCGGGGGGAACCCATTTTGTTTACGATAGCATGATCAGTAATAAAAAATACGGTTTAGAAGAACAGATTCTGGGTCCGAAAGGAACCATGGAACTGGAAGCCGGAAAAATGTATGAAGAATTCCCCAGGCCTGCACCAGCGATTCTGCAATTGATAAACGACCTTGAAAAAGAGTTTTTTGAAGCTGTACCCATAGGAGGAGCCAGCTGGGTACCGGATGACGCAATTTCCAGAAAAGGAGAGTATATCCTGGATGAGGTTTTGGATGACGACGGGACCAGGATGATGCTTGAGGCATTTGTTGCAAATGTGAGGGATAACCGGATTGACAGAGATCAAACCATTCAGGGATTTTATTCCGGGATTTCCTCTATTATGGGTTTTGAAGCTATGCATGAAAACAAAATAGTAAGCTGGCCCAGGGGATTGTACTTATAATTAACCTGATTTAAATTTTTAAAAAATGAAAGACACCATCATAACAGCACCCAGGAAAAGAAAGGAAATTTTAATCCTGCTTGTAAGTTTTATTTTTGCATTTTTTCTGAATGTTTATGCCATCATCGCCTATAAGCAACCCTTTATAGAACTTTTTACCCAAATTCATGTTGTAATTCTTATAAGCCTTTTTTTATATGCAATTACAGCATTATTGAGAATTTTATGGTGGCTCCTGACCCGTTTATATAAATCAGTAATTAAGACATAAAAAAATGATAAGAATTAGTTTTTTCCTCGTATTTTTCTTTTCCCTGTTCCTTGGATCATGTTCAGTTGAATCCTCAAAGGAATCCGATAAAACTCCTGTTCAGAATATTATTTTTCTTATCGGTGATGGAATGGGAGTGGCCCAGGTTTGTGCAGCAATGGAATTTACTGAAGACACGCTGAATATGGAAAAAGCAACCATAGCCGGTTTTTCCACTACTCATTCATTGACTAATAAAATAACAGATTCTGCAGCCGCAGGTACCGCCCTGGCAACGGGCCATAAGACCCGGAACGGAATCATTGCCCGGGACACCCTGGGAAATGAGTATACATCCATCCTTAAAATTGCAGCTAAAAACGGCCTTGCTACGGGTTTGGTATCTACTTCTGCTATTACCCACGCTACGCCAGCTTCTTTTATTGCAAATGAAGAAAGCAGAAATAATTATGAAGCCATTGCCGCTGATTTTCTGAAAACAGATATTGATGTATTTATTGGAGGAGGCTATAACCATTTTGCAGTGCGTAAGGACAGTCTGAATTATATAGATAGTCTTAAAGCAAGGAATTACTCCGTCATTCAAACGATGGATGAGATATTGGCCTTTGAATCCGGTAAACTGGCAGGATTGGTAGCTGAAGAGCATCCACCTAAATACACTGAAGGCAGGGGCGATATGCTTCCTCAGGCCACCAAAAAGGCAATTGAAATCCTTTCAGCCAATGAAAAAGGATTCTTTTTGATGATTGAAGGATCGCAAATTGACTGGGGGGGGCATGATAATGATGAAGACTTTGTGATACAGGAAACCCTGGATTTTGACCGGGCTATTGGAGTTGCCCTTGAATTTCTGAAAACAAATCCAAATACCCTGGTGGTGGTAACCGCCGATCATGAAACAGGAGGAATAACGCTTCCATCGCCAGATGGTGATTATACCCATTCCAGTGTAAGGTTTTCAACAGGAGGGCATACCTCTGTCATGGTGCCTGTATTTGCTTACGGTAAGGGTGCTGAGCAGTTTTCAGGGATTTTTGACAATACAGATTTCATTGATAAATTTCTTGCATTATATTCTTTTGAGTAACAAAAAGATGCATTCATTCCATAATAATAAGAAGGTATATGTCCTGTTGATCATGTACCTTCTTTTTTTTTCATCCTGCCGGACCAGTAAATATTTTAACGCTGAATTATCGAATCAGGAAAAATTCAGAGAGGAGAAAATTGCAGTTTTTCCGGACATTATCCATGAAACCAGCGGACTGGAGTATTTTAACGGAAGATTCTGGACCTTTAATGATAGTGGGGGGGAAGCATTAATATATTCATTCTCACCCGATCAGGAAAGTCTGGATATAAAATATTATTTTACCGGACTTGTAAACAGGGACTGGGAGGATATA
>CBDUPM010000059.1:0-9828 GCA_965369105.1 uncultured Bacteroidales bacterium
GACTCCAAAGTTGTATACAATTTGTTCTACCTCTTTCAGACTTGAAAAAATTCCGTAAGAATCCTGCCAGGGGATTTGATATTCATCTTCTTCATAGAGATAATCACCCGCTTCGTTAAAAAAGTCATTCTGAGAAAAATCAAGTCGTTCAATTTTCTGATTTGACTGTCCGCTTAAGCATGTGAGGTATGACAGCAGAATTAAAACGAAAGAGCATGCTTTTCTCATTTTCTTGTTTTTTTATGAATAAACAAAGAAAGACAATTTTTTCGAACAAAGTTGTTTATCATTCGAAATTTTAAATTCAATATTTGTAAAATGAGAAAGCTAAGAAGAGCAGGAAGGTCTAAACATTAAAACGAATATGCAAAATATCTCCATCCTGAACGATATATGACTTCCCTTCCAGGGAAAGCTTCCCGGCTTCTTTACAGGCATGTTCAGAGCCCAATCTGGAAAAATCATCATACTTCATCATTTCAGCCCTGATAAATCCTCTTTCAAGATCGCTGTGAATGACTCCCGCAGCCTGGGGAGCAGTCATTCCTTTTTTGATTGTCCAGGCGCGATTTTCCTTTTCACCCACCGTAAAAAAGGATTGAAGATTCAGCATAGAATAAGCTGAACGAATCAGGCGGTTTACCCCCGGTTCAGTCAGACCCACATCTTCAAGAAATGCTTTCCGGTCCTCTTCATCCTCTAATTCCGAAATATCGGCTTCCAGACCTGCAGCAACAATAAGAATTTCTGTGTCCTGATCTTTCAATGCTCCCCTGACCTGTTCGACATAGGCATTGCCGCTCACAGCTGATTCTTCATCGACATTACACACATAAATAACCGGTTTGGCAGTCAACAGGGATAAATCCTGAATATAAATTTTATCTTTCTCTTCTACAGGAGCAGTTCTGGCATTCTGAAAATTTTCAAAGTGTTCCTTATAGACTTTCAGCACTTCTATTCCTCGTTTGGCATCCTTATCGCCGGTTTTAACAAGTTTTTCCAGTCTTGTTATTTTCTTTTCCACCGATTCAAGATCTTTTACCGCTAATTCAAGGTCAACGGTCTCCATATCCCTTACCGGATCAACTGAACCGTCGATATGAGGCAGATTGTCATCGTCAAAACAACGAAGAACATGAATCAGGGCATCGGTATTTCTGATATCCGAAAGAAACTGATTACCCACACCCTCCCCTTTGCTGGAGCCACGGGTAAGCCCTGGTATATCAACAATATCAACAGTTGCCGCAATTGTTTTTTTGGGTTTTACAAGTTCCGTCAACCGGTCAAGTCTTGGATCAGGAACATTTACAACGCCAAGATTTGATTTATTTGAACTGAAGGCAAAATTACTGGATTCCGCTTTGGTATCTGATAAGCAATTAAATAAAGTGGTTTTTCCTGTATTGGTGACCCCGATTATTCCACATTGTAGACCCATATTCTTATTTTTTCTGCAAAAGTAAGCTTTTTATTGAATTCCGAAAGATTGTAATTGGGAACCGTAAAAAAACATAAAATGACTTTTCATTGCAGGATTGAAATTTAATTAATAATAAATCTAACATAAAGTTAATATGCTGTTTAACAGAAATAATGTATTTTTGTGCCTTCAAAACCTAATCCAAAAGTAAAATCATAATGAGCAATCAAATTCAAAACAAAGCAGCAGACAATATCAGGGTATTAGCAGCCGCCATGGTTGAAAAA
This sequence comes from uncultured Bacteroidales bacterium, assembly GCA_965369105.1. Lineage (GTDB taxonomy): Bacteria > Bacteroidota > Bacteroidia > Bacteroidales > JAGLSB01. The sequence goes on from CBDUPM010000059.1 coordinate 1,714, forward strand.
GCAAAATCGGGACATCCGGGTGGAGCCATGGGTGGTGCAGACTTTATCAATATTCTCTATTCTGAATTTCTGAATTTTGATCCTGATAATATGGCCTGGCGAAACCGCGACCGTTTTTTCCTTGATCCCGGTCATATGTCACCGATGCTATATGCTGCTCTTGCAATGATTGATAAATATAGCATGGAAGATCTTTCCAATTTCCGTCAATGGGGAAGTCCGACCCCCGGACATCCTGAAGTTGATTTTGAACGGGGAGTGGAGAATACTTCCGGTCCCCTGGGACAGGGACACACCATGGCGGTTGGAGCAGCTATTGCAGAAAGATTCCTGGTTCAGAGGTTTGGCGAATGGATGGCTCATAAAACCTATACCTTTATTTCGGACGGAGGAGTACAGGAAGAAATTTCACAGGGAGCCGGAAGACTGGCAGGTCATCTGGGATTGAGCAATCTTATCATGTTTTATGATTCAAATGACATTCAGCTTTCAACCACCACTTCGGAGGTGACTTCTGAAGATACGGCAGCAAAGTATAAAGCCTGGAACTGGAATGTTATGACCATAGATGGGAATAATCCGGAAGAAATTCGCAATGCCTTAAAAAAGGCAAATGCTGAAACCGAAAGACCCACACTGATTATCGGTAAAACCATCATGGGGAAAGGGGCTCTTACTGAAAATGGAGAGAATTTTGAAAGACAAACCTCAACCCATGGTATGCCACTGTCGGACGCTGGTGCTTCTTTCGAAAAAACGATTGAAAACCTCGGTGGCGATCCTGCAAATCCTTTTCTAATATTCCCGGAAGTTGAAAGCTTCTACAAGGAGGTTTTAGACTCAAAAAGGAAGATAATTGCAGAAAAGAAAAAATCAGAAGAGAAATGGAGAAATGAAAATCAGGAATTAGCTGAAAAGCTGGATTCATTTTTCGAACAGGAACTTCCTGCGCTCGATTATACTTCCATAGAGCAAAAGCCCAATTCACCGACACGGGGAGCATCAGGAACCGTATTGGGATATTATGCTAAAAAGATTGAAAATATGATCGTGGCTTCGGCTGACCTGTCCAATTCTGATAAAACAGATGGTTTTCTTAAAAACACCTATGCTTTGAAAAAGGGTGACTTTTCCGGAGCTTTCCTTCAGGCAGGGGTTACAGAACTCACCATGGCAGCAGTGGCTAATGGCCTTGCTCTTCATGGTGGAATTATTCCGGTTTGCGCTACCTTTTTCGTATTTTCCGATTATATGAAACCTGCCGTTCGCCTGGCTGCCCTTATGCAATTACCGGTAAAATATGTATGGACCCACGATGCATTCCGTGTAGGGGAAGATGGCCCTACCCACCAGCCCGTGGAACAGGAGGCTCAAATTCGTTTGATGGAACACCTGAGAAATCATCATGGCGACAGGTCTGTGCTAGTTTTACGACCTGCTGATGCAACCGAAACCACTGTAGCCTGGAAAATGGCAGTTGAAAATACTGAAACTCCGACAGCACTTATTTTATCCAGGCAGGGAATTAAAGATCTTCCGGCAAAAACCAGCAGGTATGAAGAGGCTTTAAAGGCAAGCAAAGGAGCATACATAGTAAAAGAAAGTGAAAATCTTCCTGATCTGATATTAGTTGCAAATGGTTCTGAAGTTTCAACCCTGATTGAGGGTGCAGCCCTTATTGAAGAAAAAAAGAAAATTGATGTCAGGGTAGTCTCTGTAATTTCAGAAGGATTATTCAGAGACCAGGATCCGGCATACCAGAGAGAGGTCTTACCTGATGGAATTCCAACAATCGGCTTAACTGCAGGATTGCCTGTAACACTTGCAGGAGTTGTAGGATCAAAGGGAATGGTAATTGGAATGGAAAGCTTTGGTTTTTCAGCTCCATACACAGTTCTCGATGAAAAACTGGGTTATACTGCTGAAAATGTATACCAGCAGGCTGTGTTATTTTTAGAAGGGAAATAGGTGATTTTTTAGACTGAAAATAGCATTAATATTCTGAAAAGAATTCCTAAAAAAATTAAGAAAATTCCTTTTACAATATGACCCTGGGTAAATTTCATGTATGAAATCACCCAGGGTCAGTTTTTTTTTTGGAGGGATTCTTTTTCTATCATGGGTAACCATCATTGTAAAGAATTGGAATTGATATCAGAGGTCAGTTTTTGGTAGGAAAAATTTAATAATACTAAAAGCTCAGGGAAAATTATTTAAACGACCTGTAGCCCTGTTAAAAACTTACCATTCAGGAATGGCCCGCATTTTGTACCTTTCAACCTGAAAAATAAGAACAAGATTTTTTCGTTATCATTTCAAATGAAATTCATCCAAAAAATAAAGTTTGCCTTATCCCTGGTCCTGGCATTATTTATCGCACAAAATGTTTTTTCCCAGGTACAGGCAAGTGAACCCTACCCGACCAAACCTGCCAAGCTTACAAGGATTCTGTTTGTTTTCGATGCAAGTCAAAGTATGTCGGGGACCTGGGAAAGTGACCAGAAGATAAATATTGCCCGGCAGATCCTGGTTGACCTTGTGGATTCCCTTCAATATGTTGATAATGTTCAAATGGCATTAAGGGTTTACGGGCATCAAAGCCCTGTTCCTCCCCAGGATTGTTCCGATACAAAACTTGAAGTTCCATTTACACCCAATAATGCTTCCAGGATAAGGCAAAAATTAAGATTTATCAATCCAAAAGGAACCACGCCTATTGCCAACTCCCTTGCACTTGCGGTTAATGATTTTCCGGAATGCGATCAGTGCCGTAATATCATTGTCTTGATTACGGATGGAATTGAGGCATGCGACGGGGATCCGTGTGCAGTATCCCAGGAACTGCAAAAAGAAGGGATAGTACTGAAACCCTTTGTAATTGGAATAGGTCTTGATCCCGGATTCAGGGAAACCTTTGATTGTGTAGGTTATTATTACAATGCTCTGGAAGAAGTGAAATTTAAAGAAACGCTTGGATTCGTTATAAACCAGGTATTGAATTCCACTACTGCACAGGTAAATCTACTGGATGAAAATTCACTTCCCACCGAAACCAATGTAAATATGACATTCCGGGACAGGAATTCAGGGAGAATGATTTATAATTATCTGCATACCTTAAACCATCTTGGAAACCCTGATACCCTTGAACTGGATCATTTAATAACATACAGTTTAAAGATTCATACCATACCTCCTGTTGAAGTGGACAGCATTGTAATCGTTCCCGGTAAGCACTCCATCATTCCGGCCTATACTCCGCAGGGTTATTTAACTGTTAAAACGGTAAGAGGAAAAAATTATGATGGCATGAGATTCATTGTTAGGAAAAACAATGAATGCGAAACTCTGCATACCCAAACAATGGGACAAACCGAGAAATACCTTACAGGCAAATATGAAATTGAAATTCCCAGCCTGCCAAGACTGGTTATCAAGGATATAGAGATTTTACAATCTTATACCACAACCCTGGAAGTTCCTCAGCCAGGAGAAGTTACCTTTGCCTATAAGACCACCGGATTTGGAAGTGTTTACAAAATCAATGGCTGGGATCAGGAGTTTGTAATTAACCTGAATCCTTCCCTTCGCCAGCAAAGCTATCTTCTTCAACCAGGCGAATACAGGGTGGTTTTTCGTCCGCTTAATATGAAAAGCAGTATGTATACCGTTGTTCAGGTATTTGAAGTTGAACCCGGAGATAAGGTTTTTGTCCAGCTATATTAAATATCCTCTGTCTAAGACTTTCTGATTCAATAAAATCCGGTTTTCCGTCTTCGTAATAATTATCGGACAGCTTTTAGAAAAAAAAGAAATTTCCATTGCAAAAAGCTTACATTTATAAGCAGAAAAAATTAAACCCTCATTAAACCTTTTATAAATTTTACACTCTAAACTATAAATAAACTTTCTGAAAAAGTTGGAATGGATATAAGTGATAAGGAAATACTTGAGATTTTTCGAAAAAAAAATCAAAAAGAAAAAGCATTCGACTTATTGGTAAAAAAATACCAGGAAAGACTATACTGGCACATTCGCAAAGTTTTAATCGATCATGATGATACAGATGATGTCCTGCAAAATGTATTTATAAAAGTATGGCAGAATCTGGATAAGTTCAGGGAAGATTCTCAATTATTTACCTGGTTGTACAGAATAGCAACCAATGAGAGTCTGAGTTTCATCAGTAAGCGTAAAAATAACAGTCATATCTCATGGGATGATGTTAGTAAGAGTATGTCAGAAAAACTAATGGAGGATATATTCTTTGAAGGTGATGAAATTCAAAAAAAGCTACAGCTGGCCATTCTAAGTCTTCCTGAAAAGCAAAGATTAGTATTCAATATGAAATATTTTGATGAAATGAAATATGAGGATATGGCAGAAATTATGGATACTTCGGTAGGAGCTCTTAAAGCATCCTATCATCACGCCGTAAAAAAAATTAAAAGCTGTTTTGGTATTGAGTAAACCTTTTATGTTTCTAAGAGTCAAATAATAAAACCATGAATGATGGCTAAAAAGAAAGAAATAAACTTTGATGAACTTCCAAAGGATAATCCATTCAGGGTTCCTGAAGGATATTTTGACGGTTTTTCTGAACGACTTTCAGAAAAGTTACAGTCAGAAAAAGAAAAAAACTCCGGGAAGGGCAAAATCATCAGGATATTTAAAAATCAGCTGGCACTTGCTGCCAGTCTTGTTGCTTTTGCCGTAATTTCGTATTTTTCTGTTCAGTTTATATTGAACAGGACCCAATCTGACTATCAGGAATTGATTTTCTCCGAGTATGTTGAAGGCAACCTGGGGGATTATGAAATAGACTTACTAATGGATAGTTATTCTGAAAATGTGGGTATAAATGAGGTTCTTGATGATTATGAACAGGAAGTGATAGAATACCTTTTGGCTGAAAATATAGATTTACAGTTACTTATTGAAGAATTATAAAATTATTCCCATGATACAATTTAAAAAGCAAATAATATTATTATTGGTTTCCGTGTTGCTTATCGGAACAAGTTCTTTATCCCTGAATGCTCAAAGACAAAACCTGGAAAGAATTAAAGCTGAACGGGTGGCATTCTTCACTGAGCAGCTTGAACTAAGTTCTGATGAAGCAGAGAAATTCTGGCCTCTTTATAACGACTATTCCAACAGAAGAGATAAATTAAACGAGGAAAGCCGGATGCTAATTCGCTTTGTCGGTAATAATATGGAAAATATGGATGAAGCTGAAATTGATGAGCAATTAAATAAATATATTGAAATTCAGAACAAATCCCATAAGTTATTTCTTGATTATAACGAAAAGTTCCTGCAGGTCCTTCCCGCTTCCAAAGTTATAAAGTTATATATAGCAGAATCCAAATTCAAGCAATGGCTGATCAAGAGAATTAGTGATGCACGGCAGCAAAGAGAAGGAAACAGGAGGTTTTAAATAGTAAATTCCTTCAGGAAACTGACTGTTTCGTCTATATCCTTGTACATAACCTGATCTTCCTCGATAAAACGGACTCTTTCCCGGTATTGTTTTAACATCTTTTCAAGATAGGCGGATGTTTTTGCCGGTCTCCTGAAATCCATTGCCTGTGCAGCATTGTAAAGTTCAATAGCCAGTATTCTTTCAAGATTTTCCATTACCCTGAATGCTTTTGTAGCCGCGTTAGCTCCCATGCTTACATGGTCTTCCTGTCCCTGGGAAGACTCAATGCTATCCACCGAGGAAGGAGTACAAAGTTGCTTATTATGGCTGACCATTGAAGCGGCTGTATACTGAGGGATCATAAAACCGGAATTTAGTCCGGGATTAGCCACTAAAAAGGGTGGAAGCTTACGACTTCCTGAAACAAGCTGATAAGTTCTTCTTTCTGAGATATTGCCCAGCTCAGACATGGCAATCGCCAGGTTATCCAGGGCCAGAGCCAGAGGCTGTCCATGAAAATTACCGGCTGAAATAATTAAATCCTCATCAGGAAAGATGGTTGGATTGTCTGTTACAGAGTTTATTTCATTCTCAAAAACATAGGCAACATAATTAATACTGTCTTTGGAGGCTCCGTGAACCTGTGGAATACATCTGAATGAATAGGGATCCTGAACATGAGATTTATTCCTGTTGATCATTTCACTTCCTTCCAGCACTTCTCTAACACGATCGGCTGTGAGTTTTTGTCCCTTAAGAGGTCTTATTTGCTGAACCAGATCATGAAAAGGTTCTATTCTTCCGTCAAATGCATCCAGAGATAAAGATCCGATGATATCAGCTAAATCGGATAATTTAAACACCCTTAAACAAAGGTAAACTCCAAAAGCGCTCATAAACTGTGTGCCATTCAAAAGAGCAAGTCCCTCCTTGGATTGTAACTCAATTGTCGAAAGCCCGTTTTCTTCAAATACTTTCTTTGATTCCTGTTTTTTTCCCTTATAATTCACTTCACCCAGTCCGAGAAGGGGTAATACCATGTGAGCAAGCGGGGCAAGATCTCCGGATGCTCCCAGAGACCCGTATTGATAAACCACAGGTAAAATGTCATGATTATACATATCCAGCAAACGCTGCACAGTATCTAACTGAACCCCTGAATTACCATATGAAAGGGACTGGGCTTTTAAAAACAACATCAATCGCACAATTTCAGGAGAAATTTCCTCACCGGTTCCGCAGGCATGAGATTTTACCAGGTTAATCTGTAATTTACCCAGGTCCTTTTCCGATATTACCACATCGCATAAGCTTCCGAATCCTGTATTAATTCCATAAAGCAGTTCCTTACCCCCCTTTAATTTATTATCGAGATATGACCGACACTTATTTATCCTGTAAACAGCTTCATCACTTAAAACAAGTTCTAATTCATGATTCAGGATTTGCTTTGCAACAGTAAAATCAACCCTGTCCGGACTAATAAAATGCTTTTTCTTCATTGAGAATAAATTTTAGCCGAAGTACAGAAAAAAAAAGGGAAAGTGAAATGCTGTAAAACAGCGGTGAAAAAATTGAGATAACGGGTTCTGAATAATGGTTTTGTAAAGGCGTACATTCTAACTATAAATACCTTAAGTACTCAAGGCTCTTCTTCCTGGTTGTTGTCTGTTTTTTCCAAAAAATAACAAAACTGAAAATTCTGATCAATTCGGGAGTTGCAGGTACTAAAGTTATTGCAGAAATGCTGGTCCTTGGATGGTCGGCGGTACACCTCCTCAACCGACAAGCTCAATCAATTGATCCACAGTAAGTTTAGATTGTTCACCTGTCTCCATATTTTTGACAGAGATGAGCCTGGAATTCATTTCATCTTCACCGATAATGGCCACGAAGGGCACATTCCTTTTATCGGCATAATTCATTTGCTTTTTCATTTTTACCGGATCGGGGTAGATTTCAGCTTTAATCCCGGCTTTTCTAACCTTATTCAGAATAGGCAGAATATATAAGGCTTCTTTTTTCCCAAAATTTACAAATAACACGCTTGTTGTTTCAGATTTATCATCAGGGAAAGCCTTTAATTGCTCCATAACATCATAAATCCTGTCGGCACCGAAGGAAATCCCCACACCTGAAACATCCGGAAGACCAAAAATACCCGTTAGATCATCATATCTTCCTCCACCGCAGATGCTGCCCATTTCAACATCCAAAGCTTTCACTTCAATAATTGCACCGGTATAATAATTTAATCCCCGGGCAAGTGAAAGATCCAGCTCAATTTCACTTTCAATATTTAGCTGATTGCAATAGTTTAATACGGTCTGAAGTTCATCCAGACCCTGGATACCTATCGCTGATTCTTTAAGATATTGGGAAAGGAAATTCATTTTATCCATGGTATTGCCCGAAAACTCAAGTACCGGCCGGATCATGTCAATTTTTTCGTTTGAAAATCCTTTCGATTGCATTTCCTCTATTACCTTATCCATTCCAATTTTATCCATTTTATCCATGGCAATGGTCAGGTCGGTCAGATTTTCACCAGCATCCATAATTTCAGCCATACCGGCAAGAATCTTACGATTGTTAAGTTTAATCACGATACCAATTCCCAGCCGGGAAAAAACCTCATCCAAAATGGAAAGTAATTCAGCTTCATTGATTAAGGAATCACTTCCAATAAC
>CBDUPM010000060.1:0-9797 GCA_965369105.1 uncultured Bacteroidales bacterium
GTCCATATTTAATCGTACTCAGTTGATTTAGTCTTTTACGAACAATAAATATTTTACTTGATTTTAAACCCGCGGTGAATTCTTACGGATTCATAAATGAATTCAGGCTGTCTGAAGGACCTAATTGAGATAAAAATCATTGTTCAGAAAATTTTCCTGTTCCCTTAATTTATACAGATATTCAATCTGCTTTTGCAGGAACCTTTCCTTATTCAAACCCGTTTTCAATTTGAGGTAGTTAAATTTATCTTCCGAAGAAAGATTCAATGCTTTAGCGAGGGAATCTGTATAAAAATGATCGTTTTTCAGCAGATTTTCCAGAAAGTCAGGAACCAGATCCCTGGAATACTTATGGATCAAATCAATCAATTCCTGCTGGGTCACCTTTATGGATGAATCCAAATGCCTGATTGTACCGCCGGAATATAATTTCTCTTTAAATCTTTCATTAAAGCGTATTAATTCAAAATTGCGGACACCTTCTACCATAATAACCATTTCATCATGAGAATTCTTTGCTACAATTTCTTTAAGTTTAACTTCAGAGCCTATCATTTGCATTTCATTTTTCAGTAAAAAAGGAATGCCAAAATGAAATTTTTCTGAATCACAGTCATTTATAAGTTGCTTGTACCTGGGTTCAAAGATTTTTAAAGGAATATCTTCACCCGGCAATAAGCAGATATTAAGCGGAAAAAAGGCTATATTTTTAATCGTATCCAAATTGGTCTGTTTTAATTTAATAACAAACACTTATGAATTATGTTTATTCTAATTTTGTTAATTAACAAAAAGCCGGTTTTGGAAGGGGTGCTGTATATTTTTTGCTGGAAGTAAAAAGAAGAGGTCCAGACTCTCGAAGATGCATCTGGTCAGATGCTTGCCTGAAAAAGAACCTAATAACCAAAAAATAACTAAACCTAAAACTACGAGTGGATTAGTCTGGACCTCTGATTCTTTAACATCAATTATACGACATTTGTTTTGTCTTTTCAAGCCTGATTTTATCATTCTAAGAGCCTTTCACGCTTGGCGCTCATTTAGCTCAACGCGAATCAATATTATAGCTAAACATTAAAAATAAGGTCTAAATAGAACCTGAGATTCAGGTTAAATTTCTTTGAATCTAAATATCAGTTTCTCCAAATAATCCAGTTTGTGATGAGCTGGAGTATTCCTTAATTAATTCAGGGTCGAGAGGACTGGCCGGATTCAAAAAGCTTGATTTTTTTACCGGGAAGGCGATAAGTTCATTTTCCTCTGAAGGCTTAATCAATTCCTTGACCTGCTTTTTATTCAATTCAGGGTTTATCCATTCTTTTTCTGTTTCTCCGGGCAGAATTACCGGCATCCTTTTTTTGGAATTATGAATTTTTTCCATCATAGGATTTGCATTGGTGGTTACAATACTGACAGAGTCTATGAACTCACCTGTCTCCCGGTCAGCCCAGTTTTCTGATAAACCGGCAAGGGCGAAAGCCTGATCATCTTTCCTTTTAATATAATAAGGAATTTTCTCATTGCCAGCCTTATGATGCCACTCAAAAAAGCCGTGCACAAGAACCATACATCTTTTGCGGCTGGCGGCTGACCGAAAGGAGGGTTTTTCAAAAATACTTTCACCCCGGGCATTAAAAGTTGACAGACTTATTTTTTCAGCCATATCTTGATTTTTCACCCATGAAGGGATTAATCCCCATTGATTAAATCTGATATGATTGGGATCATCCTGCAGAATGACCGGCAGGAAAGGTTTTAAAAATGCACTTGCCATGTTGGTTTCCATATACCTTGGATCGTGCAGGGCCGGCACATTAAATCTCAATTCTAACTGAGCCCTGCTAAGATTGATTTCTACAAAATAACACATAATTCATCATTTGAAATTTCCCGAATACTTTCAATTTCGCTCAACAATTTACAATAATTGTAAAAATAGAGAGAATGCTCTGTTAATTTTTTATAAAATCGGATCAAATATTTTACTCATAATCCGAAATCCTAAAATTTTAATTGTTAATAACATGAATATCCTGAACGGAAAAATAACCCAAAATTAGACTGCCATGGCGAATCAGACTTATTAACAATTTGTTAATAATCACTGCTGAAATCTTGTTTATTTCTAAAGCGTTTTTTATTTGGTCAAAATAGGGAGCTAAGATATATTTGTTAAACCAAGTGAGCGATAAAAGGTCGTGATGGTGACAGGCAAATTGAAACGTTCTTCGGAACGGGGATCTGCGCCAGGCAAAAACTCTACGGAATTGCTGCCGAGTCCCGGAACAAAGCAAAGAAGGAGTAATCTTTCGATGCCCGGCCAACAAAAGTTCGTTTACGGATTCTTTGAAAAGCTGGCACGTAAATCGGAGGACAACAATAGGGGTAAAACTTTAATGTTGAGTCTCAGCTTGGCTGAAAAAGGATCGCAAGACCCGATTTCACCCAATGATTTATTGTGACTCTGATGAAAAAGCAGCTTGCTGCATGTAAATCAGATAAGGTAAATGCGCAAATCATCTTGTATGAGGAGCAAACTTGCCGGCCTATAACAGTAGCTTGGCATTTTGCAAAACTACGGTTTATGTAAAATGAAATGGGAACTATTCTTACAGAGTAGTTCCCATTTTTGTTTTATTGGGTTTTTAGCTTTTTTCTTCCAATCCATCCTAAAGTTTGACAAATCAATCTTTTCCTTCCACGAAACCATTCCTGTCGTTTATAACTGTCCTCTTTTTTAGTGCGAAGGTGGTTTTTATAGTTCATATCAGATAATTATTCGCAGAGCAAAATAGCATTGTATATTACTTATATTCAATTAAATAGATCGAATTGTTAATATCCATCTGATTTTGGTTAAAATCTTTTTTACTACCGGTTAGGCAAATTAGTTTACATTTGCAGCAAAATTAGAAACCAAACTTATTGATTTATAAATATCAAAAAATAAACATCAATATCAAACTTTTCTGTTTCTTCCTTGTTTAGGAAACTTATTAAATCACAAACCAGCAACTACTACACTATATTTTTATAAAGGCTGGACATAAAAGCAGAAAAAAAATAATCTAATAATGAAAATAAAATTCCTTTTGAAGGCTGGATTAATTCTTATATTTTTCTTTGGGGAGATTGCCATAAGTTTTTCTGACAAGGCAAGCAGGAATTCTGTTATTAGCAATGAGAATATTTCTTTTGCTCTGAACCTGGAAAACACAAATACAGATTTTGAACAGGCGGCATATATAGATAAACTATTTGAATCTTTTCTTACAAGATATAATATTAAGGGTGCCTCCGTGGCAATTACCAAAGACGAAAAACTGGTATATGCCAAAGGATTTGGATTAGCTAACCAGGAAACAGGGGAAGAAGTTCAACCCGGGCACCTGTTCAGGATTGCCAGTGTCTCAAAACTTATAACCGCTTCAGCTATTATGAAAATGGTCGAAGAGGGGTATATAAGTCTCGATGATTATGTATTTGGTGAATCGGGAATCCTGAATGATGAAATTTTCATGGGATTCAAAGACCAGCGCTATGCAGATATCAAAATCCGGCATCTTCTGAATCATTCCGGAGGATGGTCCCGAAGAAATGGAGATCCCATGTTTAACTACCATATCATCGCAAAAAGAATGAAGGATATGGAAGCCGATGAATTGAGTAAAATAATTGCTTACGAATTAAAAAAGAAACTTCCCTATACTCCCGGAACTAAATATTCTTATTCCAACCTGGGATATGCCATTCTTGGAAAAATAATTGAAAAAGAAAGCGGTCTTACTTACGAAGATTATGTTGTTATGAACCTGATGAAAGTTTCAGGAATCAATGATATGCATATTGGTCGGAATTTATATCATGAAAAGTTTCCTAACGAAGTAAGATATTATGAACCGGCGGGCTCCTCACTTTGTTTGTCGGCCGACGGCTCTGGAAGAATGGTTCCAAAATCATACGGAGGTAATAATATAACCCTCCTGGGTGCTGCAGGCGGTTGGGTTGCAAACGCACCTGAGCTTGCTCGCTATATATGTACAGTGGACGGATATTTGAATGTACCCGATATTCTCGATTCAACCAGTATTTACACAATGACCGATAAACAGGTTGCCGGAAATGGTCTCTTTGGATGGAGAGGAGCGGATAATCACGGAACATGGTGGAGAACAGGCTCATTGTCGGGGACTACTGCATTTATTATGAGAATGGACAATGGCCTGAATTGGGTCGTTCTTTTAAATACTTCATCATATAAAAGGACACGCCTCCATAATAAACTTTCCCGTACAATTTTCGCTGCCAGTTACCGGGTAAAAGACTGGCCGGATTACGATCTGTTTGCTATTGGTAACGAACAGGGATTCCCAATGGATAGAATGCCTATAAATAACCCTAATTTGTAATTATCTTTTGCTTTTTTTCGCTTTAAAATTAATTTTGTGACAAAATTGATTTTGGGGGAAATTAATGGAATTTATATCTGGTAATCAAATTGCACCTTCAAAGATAGAAGAGATTAAATTTGATTTAATCCTCGGAGCCAGCGCAAAAGAGGATAGAAGTACTCATTTATTTGAAAAGTATAGTATTGAGGGAACAAAAAAAATAGTTCTTCAATACCAGAAAAATGGCTTTGAACTCAAAAAGAGATTAAATACTGATCTTTTTAATATTCAAGGCTTTGAAACATTAATTATTAATCCGGATAATTCCTCCCACCTGGTTGATTTTGTAGAGTCCTATCTCAAAACGATCCGCCAATCCAGTATAAATATCCTTATCGATTATTCCTGTATGACAAAGGAAAGTTATGCCGGGATAATTAGTCTTATTAACCGATTTGAAGAGAGTAAGTCCTTAATAAATATCTATTTCTCCTATTCAACTGCAAAGTTTGAAAAAACAAAAATCGTAAAATCTGTCAGACATTGCAGTACCCTGATGCCGGGCCACGGCCATTCAGATTCTCAAAAACCGACCTGTTTAATTGTGGGATTGGGATTGCATGAAAATTATTCTGAATTTATTAAAAACGAAATTAAACCTGATTCCATAGTTTTATTCTACTCCGATCCGGCTCCGGAAGGATATATTGAAACCATTTTTAAGAATAATCAGGAATTAATTGATGGGGTGGATATCCGTGATCTATACAATTATCCCCTGGATGACCTGAATAAAACTTCCGAAAAGCTGACCAATATTTGTTTAAATCTGAGATTGAATTATAATATTGTTATCGCTCCTTTGGGTCCTAAGGTATTTACCTTACTTAGCTTAATTCTGGCAGTTCGCTATCCTGATATAGATGTCTGGAATATTAACAGTGGCAAAAATGTGTTTTATAAAAAAAGCGTTGCCAACCAAGAACCATTACTTTTTCATGCGAAATATGAGAATATAATTGAATAGTTCTGAATACTCTTTATAAAAATTTAATTTTTACCTAAAACATTTTATTCACTACCTTGTTATAAGCTTTCAGGCGGTTTTTGCCTGACCTGAAATTGAAAATAACTATCCGGAATTATTACAAATAGTATTAAATACTTATTTTTGCAGTTCAAAATAACAATATAAATGGCACAATTTGAAGTTATAATGCCCAAAATGGGTGAAAGTATTGAAGAAGCAACCATTACCAAATGGTTTGTAAAAGTTGGTGACAGTGTTCAGGAAGACGATGTCTTGCTGGAAATTGCAACAGACAAGGTAGACTCAGAAATACCCTCACCGGTTGAAGGAGTAATAGGTAAAATCTTATATCAGCAGGATGAAGTGGTTGCCGTTGGTTCAGTTATCGCCCTGATTAACCTGGATGGGGAAGAGGTATCTGATGAGGATACATCTGAAACAGCAAAACCTGAAGATAAAACCACCGAAAGCACCCCTGAGGAATCGGTAAAAGAGGAACCCGCCAAAACAGAATCTGAACCGGTTGCTGACCTGAAAGCAAATTCAGGAAACCGCTTTTATTCACCCCTGGTCAGAAGAATTGCCGCTGAAGAAAAGCTTTCCCAATCAGAACTTGATTCAATTTCCGGTTCAGGGCAAAATGGAAGAGTTCAAAAACGTGACATTTTAAAATGGCTTGAAAACAGAGGTACAGATAAACAAGTGGTTGAAACGGCCTCCGAATTAAAAGCCGGGCAAAAACCTGCCGATAGTCCAGAACCATCAAAAGTTCACAGCTCTGTTAGCGCCGGGGATGAAATAATTAAAATGGACCGGATGAGAAAACTGATAGCCGATCATATGGTAAATTCAGTTAAAACTTCCGCCCATGTCACAAATATGATTGAAGCTGATGTTACCCGGATTGTAAACTGGAGGAATTCGGTTAAAGATGATTTTCTCAAACGGGAAGGGGTAAAAATTACATTCCTGCCCCTTTTCCTTGAAGCTGCAGTCAGAGCACTTAGAGATTTTCCAATGATAAATTCCTCTGTTGATGGTGAAAATATTATTGTGAAAAAGAATATAAATCTCGGGATAGCCGTTGCACTTCCGGACAATAATTTAATTGTACCTGTTATTAAAAATGCAGATCAACTGAATCTGACCGGTTTGGCAAAAGAAATAAACAGGCTGGCGGCCAATGCAAGGGCATCAAAGTTAAGTCCGGATGATATACAGAACGGAACCTTTACAGTAACTAATTTTGGTTCCTTTGGTAATACTATTGGGACACCTATTATTAACCAGCCCCAGGTGGCAATTCTTGCTGTGGGAGCCATAGAAAAGAAACCAGCTGTGGTTGAAACACCGGAAGGAGATGTTATAGCGATAAGACATAAAATGTTCCTTTCCCTTACTTACGATCACCGGATTATTGACGGCTCACTTGGTGGATCATACCTAAAAAGGGTAGCCGAGAATATTGAAAATTTTGATCCGAACAGAAACTATTAAACAAAATAAAATGACTAAGGATACGAAATATCATATTAAAAGAACTGAAAAGAAAACACTTGAGAAATGGCTCAGACTAATGATTTTAGGAAGAGCCCTGGACGATCGCGCACCTAATTACCTGAAACAGGCAATTGGTTGGTCTTATCATGCACCTTATGCAGGTCATGATGGAATACAACTTGCTATCGGACAGTTATTTAATAAAGAACATGATCATCTTTACCCATACTATCGCGATATGCTAACTGCCATGTCAGCAGGACTGACCGCAGAAGAAATCATATTAAACGGTATTTCCAAAGCAGCTGATCCTGCATCGGGTGGAAGACATATGTCGAATCATTTTGCCAAACCCGAATGGAATATTCATAATACATCATCCTGTACAGGTAATCACGCCCTTCACGCAACAGGTACAGCAAGGGCAATAAAGAAATACGGTGTTAAGGGAGTAGTATTTAGTTCACAGGGCGAATCTTCTGTCTCTGAAGGCTATGTTTATGAAGCCAGTAATGGTGCCAGCAATGAAGAATTGCCGGTTATTTTCGTTTTCCAGGATAATGGATATGGAATATCGGTTCCAAAAGAGGATCAGACAGCAAACAGGAAAGTAGCAAACAACTTCTCAGGCTTTAAAAACCTTAAAATTTTCCATTGCAACGGGAAAGATGTATTCGATTCCATGAATACCATGTCTGAAGCAAAATTATGGGTGGAAAAAAATGAAAAACCGGCCATTGTCCAGGCTAACTGTGTCAGAATCCATTCACATTCAAATTCAGACCGGCACGAATTATACCGGGATGATTATGAAATGAATTATGTAATGGACTATGATCCCCTGGCTAAATTTAAAAGACTCATATTACGTTATGAAAGGTTTACGGAAGAGGAAGTAACCGCCATTGAAGCAGAGACCAAAGAAATTGTCAAGAAAGCACACAAATTTGCCCTCGGTTCAGCCGACCCGGATCCTGCATCAATTTTTGACTTTGTTCTTCCTGAGGAATATGTTTCTGAAAAGTATCCTGATGGTTTGCATGATTACGAAGGCGAACCTAAAAAATTAATTGAAGGACTTAACGAAACCCTTAAGGCTGAATTCAGACATAATCCGGATACTTTTATCTGGGGGCAGGACATTGCGAATAAAGATAAGGGTGGGATTTTCAATGTAAGTAAAGGAATGCAGCAGGAATTTGGTAAAGAAAGAGTATTTAATGCTCCTATTGCGGAAGATTTTATCATGGGAACAGCCAACGGTATGAGCAGGTTTAACGATAAAATTAGAATAGTGGTTGAAGGTGCCGAATTTGCTGATTATTTCTGGCCTGCCATGGAACAATTAGTTGATACATCGCATGATTACTGGAGATCCAATGGGAAATTCTCTCCAAATATTACCGTCAGACTTGCTTCAGGAGGATATATAGGTGGAGGATTATACCATAGCCAAAATATTGAAGGTACTCTTACTACTTTTCCCGGAATACGAGTGGTATACCCAACTTATGCGGATGATGCCGCCGGATTATTACGTACCTCGATGAGATCAAAAGGTGTCACATTGTTTCTTGAACCCAAAGCTCTTTATAATGCTCCTAAAGTAGCAACCCCCATTCCGGATGATTTTGAAGTACCCTTTGGAAAAGCTAAATTAAGAAGGGAAGGGGAGGATCTTTCCATTATTACCTATGGCAACACAACTCCAATGTGTATGGATGTAGCTGAAAAACTGGAAGAAGAGGGTTACTCCACTGATGTGCTGGATCTGAGATCTTTGAATCCACTGGATGAAGATGCTATTCTGAATACTGCAAAAAAAACCGGTAAAGTTCTTATTGTTCATGAAGATAAAATCTTTGGTGGATTTGGTGGTGAAGTTGCTTCCATCATTAATGAAAAAGTATTTGAATATCTGGACGGGCCTGTTAAACGGGTGGGATCTACTTTTACTCCTGTCGGTTTTAACAGAATTCTGGAGAAAGCAATTCTGCCAAATACAGATAAAATACTAGCTGAAGCAAAAAATCTACTGGATTATTAATCTAACAAAACAGTAAAAATGAAAAAAATCGCAATAATATATAGTTTTAATACCGTAAAAACTTCCAAAATTGCCGAACAAATCAAAGAAAATTTTGGCGAAGAAAATGTTGAAATGGTCAACGCTGAAGACATTCGCTCAGAAAAATTCATGGAATTCGAAAATTACATTTTAGGAGTTCCAACATGGTTTGACGGTGAATTGCCCAACTATTGGGACGAATTTGTTCCTGATCTGGAAGATATGGATTTAAACGGTAAATGTTTTGCACTTTTCGGATTGGGTGATCAAAAAAAGTATTCGGAGAATTTCATAGACGGTGTAGGCATTATGGCTGAACTATTACTTGAGAACAAGGCTAAATTAGTTGGCTTTACATCAACGAAAGGATACAGTTTTGAATCCTCCCGCGCTTTGGAAGGAGATAAATTCATGGGCCTGGCAATTGATTATGAAAACCAGGGATCTAAAAATAAAGAAAGAGTTGCTGCCTGGGTAGAACAATTAAAAGGCGAATTCAGTTAATATTGTCCGGTAATAAACTCTAAGAGTAAAATTTAAAAATAAGAATCTTAGGAATCTGCATGACTTTTCATGCAGATTTTTTATTTCCCGCAACAGACCACATGAATTTACTCATTGAGAAAACCAAAAGAACACTCCGATTATTCCAGATTCAAACAATCTCAAAAAAACACACCTAAGAGTTGAATCAGAAATCGTTATTGGCAAGCATCCCAAGCCTTAAAAAACTTATTAATTGAAAGTTAATGACTCTTTTTTATAAAAATTTATACACATAAGTAGCATATTAAATTTAATTTTAGCA
>CBDUPM010000061.1:0-9682 GCA_965369105.1 uncultured Bacteroidales bacterium
GTATCTATCCATCCAGAAATTATTTCATCTGTTATAACTGCTGGTTTCTCAAATTCACCAATTGGGTATTTTAGTTTGTCTTCATTCATTACTATCTCTTTTTTTTATCATTTTTCCTTTTTCTTACTATCTATATGTTTTTCAGCGTTATAAGAAGATCTTACCAGTGGACTGCTTTCCACGTAATCAAAACCGATTTCCAGTCCGTATTTCTTATAGCTGTGAAAAGTGGCAGGTTTTACAAATTCAATGATTTCATGATGGCCGGGTGAGGGCTGCAAGTACTGACCAATTGTAAATACGTTCACTCCTGCTTTCCGGGCGTCTTCCATAGTTTCTTTAACCTCACTTTCTTTTTCTCCCAGTCCAACCATAATCCCGGTTTTTGAAACGATACCAGATGCAGAAAGGTATTTTAATACCTCCAGGCTTCTCTCGTATCTGGCAACAGATCTAAGTTTGGGAGTAAGTCTTTTTACTGTTTCAAGATTATGGGAAATCACCTCAGGACCTGCTTGTATAAGCTTGTCCAGATCTGAATTTTTCCCCATAAAATCAGGGATCAGTACCTCCAGGGTAATTCCCGGATTCATTTCCTTTATTTTCCTTACGGTGCCAGCCCAGAATGAAGCCCCTCCATCTTCCAGATCGTCCCTGCAAACAGAGGTGATCACACAATGTTTCAGCTTCATTTCCTGAATAGCCTTTGAGAGTCTTTCCGGTTCCTCCATATCCACCGGATCAGGTTTCATGGTATTCACCTGGCAAAACAGGCAGTTCCGGGTGCATTTTTCACCCAGAATCATAAAGGTGGCCGTTCCTTTGCTCCAGCACTCCGCTTTATTGGGACAATTCCCACTAATACAAATCGTATTCAGGGACTGATTCTGAGTCAGAGCTTTCAGTTTGGCGTATTTATATCCATCCGGCATCTGAACTTTCATCCAGTCCGGTAATCGTCTTGCTCCTTTATGTTTTGTTTTATCTGTCATCATATAAAGTTGCAAAAATAGGAATATTATGCATTAATAAAGGTGATAAAAATCTGCTTTAAAAGAGATTTCAGGGAGCCAGGCGCTGAACCTTCCAGCTTTTCTTTTCTAAATGATAAACCAGCCGGTCGTGCATCCTTCCGCTGCGTCCCTGCCAGAATTCAATTTTTACAGGAATAATGCGGTAACCTCCCCAATTTTCAGGTCTTGGAATTTCAATATTTTCAAAATTATCCCGCTCTCTTGAAAATGCAGCTTCCAGGGAAGCTCTGTCTTTAATGACCGCACTTTGCTTTGAAGCCCTTGCTCCTAATTGACTTTCCCGTGGACGTGAACTAAAATATTCTTGCGATTCCCTTGCAGGCGATTTCTCCACTATACCCTGGATCCGGATTTGCCGGTGTAATTCTTTCCAGAAAAAAATAACAGAAACCTTTTTATTTATTTCTAATTGCTTTCCTTTCGCCGAGGAATAATTTGTGAAGAATACCAGCTTCCCGTCCACAATTCCCTTTAAAAGAACTACCCGTGAATCAGGTTGAAGGTCCTGATCAAGAGTGGACAGGACCATTGCGTTCGGCTCATATAAATTCGATTGAATAGCAGTATCCAGCCATGCCTGAAATAATTCCACAGGGTTGGCAGGGAGGTTCTGCTCCAACAGTGGTATTTCCCCATAGTCATTCCTTAGATCTGCCAGTTTTTTCTTCATAGAGATTAAACCTCCGCTAACATGAATTGTTCAATATTTTTAGCATGGAATTTAAGCTATCCGGGTAAAAAATCAGGCAAAGGTTTTATCCAGTGCCTAAAAATTTACCATTATCATATTTTTATTGGAAATGAGCAGGTTCAGGCCTTACCGAAACCCGCTGCTTTCATTTTCGAATGCATTGCGGAAAGGAATTATTCTTCTCCATTGACCCAAAAGCTTGTCCTATCTTTCAATGACCGCCTTTAAGCTTAAATCCAGGCTTTTTATCTGGTGAGTAAGTGCGCCGACGGAAATATAATCGACTCCACAGGCTGCATAATCAACAATGGTATCCATGGTTATCCCTCCCGAGGATTCTGTTTCTATCCGGCCATTAATATATTTTACAGCTTCCCGTGTTTCAGCAGGACTGAAATTATCGAGCAGAATTCTGTCTGCCCCACCCCCGGACAGTATAATTTCCACATCTTTTATGGACCTTGCCTCAACTTCAATTTTCAGGTTCAGCTTTTTTTCTTTTACGTATTCCACGGCCATTTGTACGGCCTTTTCTATCCCTCCGCAATAATCGATATGGTTGTCTTTAATAAGAATCATATCGAACAGGCCGATCCTGTGATTTACACCTCCACCCAGACGGACTGCTTCTTTTTCCAAAAATCTCAATCCGGGTGTAGTTTTCCGGGTATCTAACACTTTGGCCGGATATCCGGCAATCAGGTCGGCATACAACCTGGTTTGGGTGGCCACTCCGCTCAGTCGCTGCAAAAGGTTTAAGACCAGCCTTTCCGTCTGAAGGATAGAACGTGCACTTCCGTCTATTTCAAATACAACATCTCCATGCTTTACCCGGGAACCATCCGGAATAAACACATCCAGTTTCAGAGTAGGATCAAATTTCCGGAGTACTTTATCAACAACAAAAATACCCGCCACAATCCCTTCATCTTTAACCAGTAATCTGGCCCTGGCCCTGGTGTTCTGATCTATGGTTGAAAATGTGGTATGATCTCCCTCACCAATGTCTTCAGCGAACCAGATCTCAATTGATTTATCAAGCAGATCATTAAAAATCTCATTCATTTTCCTGTTCTATTCTGAGTAAGTTTATTTTTCGCTCATCACCGGAAGATATGAAAAACAGGGTAACCCTGAAAGATTTGTCCCGGGTTCTGAGAATGATGATCATAAAATTAGAATTACTTTTCCCGCTGTTAAACTTATTTTCATAGGCAATAACCGGGTTAAGTCTGAAAAAATCCTTTAAAATCTGAATTGCCTCTTCCCGGTTTGGACTATATGATTCCGGTTTAATGATAATTTTAGCATCGCTATCCAGATGTTTCACAATTAATTCAGGGTTCGAATTTGAAAAACCTTTCGCAATGTCTGATTCAATCCCCTGACCTAAAACCGTTTCAATCCCGGTAGTTGTGCCCAGAACTAAAAAAACAAGCATCAGAATGTAATTCTTTTTCCTGATCATTATTTTAAGTATTTTTCTGCAAGATATGAAAAACTTAAATTTAAATAAGTTTATCCGGCTTATTAAACCGGAGAAATTAGCTTTACCAGAAAGTAAGATTATAAAATTAACTATCTCTTTTTCAATAGAATAATTATGAAAATAACCTTCATATTTACCGGCAAAACAAAAGTATCCTATATTGAAGAGGGCCTGAAAGACTATTTCAATCGCCTGGTTCATTATATTAAGGCAGAAATAATTATTATTCCTGATTTAAAAAATACCAAATCCATGACGGAAGCAGAAATTCAAAAGAAGGAGGGAGAATTAATCTTATCCAGAATTCCAAAGTCCTCCCGGATTATTCTGCTGGATGAAAGGGGAAAACAATTCAGCTCGGGAGAACTGGCAATTTTTTTTCAGAATAAAATCCAGAAAGGGCTCGATTTTTGTCTGGTTATCGGGGGTGCATATGGATTTTCAAAAGAGGTACATGAAAAAGCTAATCAAAAAATATCCTTATCCAGAATGACTTTTTCTCATCAAATGGTAAGAATGATCTTGCTTGAACAGGTTTACCGAGCATTTACCATATTAAAAGGTGAAAAATACCATCATGGAGGATAATTTTTATTCGGGTTTACCGGAAACTGCATTCTGAATTTCTGAGAATCAAAAAGATGATAACTTTTTTCATAATTTAGCATTTATAAAATATCTGTATGAATTTTAAACCGGTTGATAAGAAATACATTTTGAATCTGAGATGGTATATTTTAGCCTGCCTGGCTTTAATGGTGTTTTCCATTTCGATGGAGTCATATTACAATAAAACCGGCTATGGAAAAAGGGAGCTTGATAAGTTCAATAAAACTTTATCAATCAAGGAAAAAAAGCTTTTGGAAGGTTTTAGTCAGTTTGAGAACCTTTATAAAGAAAGCAGTGATTCCCTGGGCTTATTCTCAATAATCGATGATAAATTTTTTGATAGTTTTCCCGAAGATGGCCTGGCATATTTTTTCTATAAGGACAGCTCTCTGGTATTCTGGTCTGACAATATAATCCCGGTTCCCGGAGAACTTTCTCAATTATCCGATTCTTCAATAATCCGTTATGGCAACGCGCTTTACTATTCCAAAATTAAAAACCTGGATTCCACTTCCCTCTATGGTCTGATTCATTTAAAAACAGAACATCCATACATGAATAAAATGCTGGATAATGGATTTCGAAAAGAATTTGGTTTAAGCGATGAGGTTAAAATACGTACCGGAAGTTCAGGTAAAAACCAGGTCTTGAATCTGGATGGAGAATACCTGTTTTCTCTCGATTTCAATAATTCATCGAAAAACTCAAAAGTATTGAAATTACTGGTAATTCTGCTTTGGGTTTCCTGTTTCCTTTGTTTTATTATTCTCATGCGAAGAGTGGTTCATAATTAACCTCCCTCAAGCAGGAATTTAAAGGTCTTACTAACAAATATCACACTGATTTTTCTCTATATACTGATTTCGCGTCTGCAACTGCCCCGGATCATTTTCCACATGGACATCTTTAGTATAGTCACCATTCAAACCCCCATTTTCTCTCCAAATATCGGAGATCTCCTTATGGGCACTATCGTAGTCTTTTTTATCATTTATAACTTTTACATAGATTTCAATTTTAACCTGGATTCTTTCCTGAAACGAAGAAACAAAACTGTTTCCAGCCTCATATTTGCTTTGATTTCTTCCCTTTTGTACCTTTTTAATGCGCTAATTATTAAATTCCTTATTTTAAATACAAACGTTTCATTTGAAACCTATAAAGTACTGGATTTATCGGTAATTACTTTTCTTTCATTTCTTATTCTTGCCATTTCCTTTGCCGGTTTTGCATTATTTACCGATAAATTGCTGAGTATTTATGATCTGAATAAGGATAAAAAAGAAGCCGGGCGTTATACAGGTATAATTATTATTCTGATTGTTTTCCTATATTTTATCCCGGGCGGCATATTTACGAACCTGGAAACCAGTATCTTCTTTATATTATTCACTTTTGCACTCTATTATTTCAGGTTTATCAGTAAGGTTCAATACCGGCTTTCAAGTTTTGTGGTTTATGTTCTGCTTTTTTCAATTTTTACATTAATAGAAGTAACCCGGTATTCGGATGAAAAGAATATGGCTGAGATGAAGATGATGGCTGTCAGCTTATCCACTGAACATGATCCGGTTGCCGAACTGCTTTTTGTAGAACTTGAAAAAAACATCAAAAATGATCCAGAGCTTGAAGATCTGATTCAGATTGAAAATTTTGATTTCGAGAAATTATACAATACGGTTCAAAGGAAGTATTTCAGGGGGTTCTGGGATAAGTATGATCTTCAGATTACGGTATGCAGCCAAAGGGACAGCATCTATGTCTCCTTACCGGTGGATGAATGGTATGATTGCTATCCTTTCTTTTATGAATCCATACTTTCTGAAGGAGCCCTGGTTCCCAATACGGGTGTTTATTACCTGGATAACCTGAATGGCAGGATTTCCTATTTCCTTCCAATAGTGTATTATGACAGTACCATTGAAGAGGTCACCATGTTTCTTGAACTGGATTCCCGGCTGGTATTAGAGGGCCTTGGCTATCCTTCCCTTTTGCTGGATGAATCCCTGCAACCGGCCAAACAGGAATATTCTTATGCAAAATATTTTAAACAGGATCTGATCACCAGCATTGGAGAATTTGATTATTCAACCCGCAGAAATGTTTATTCTTCCCAGGAATCCGGATTTGAAAATTTCCAATATGACAATTTTGATCATATTGCCTATCATCTGGATGAAGACAATACCATAATCGTCAGTAAACCGTCTATATTCTGGGTTGATATATTAATCTCATTTTCCTACATCTTCAGTTTCTATTTTCTGACCTTACTTATTTTGTTAATTATAAGCCGGTTGAGTCCGATAAACCTGAGTCTAAGAGCCAATTTTAAAACCAGGATACAGCTGAGTATGAATGGAATCCTGTTCTTTACCTTTATTTTAATAGGTGCAGGAACCGTCTACTTCAGTATCAACCAGTACCAGGAGAAGCAATATGAGATATTGGAAGAAAAACTGCAATCCGTATATATCGAACTTATCCACAAGTTTGAATTTGAATCGGATTTAGAGAATTGGTCTTCAGAGAGCTATTTTAACCTGGAAGAATTACTTTTAAAATTTGCAAATGTATTCTACACCGATATTAACCTCTACGATTCTGAAGGTATACTTCTTGCCAGTTCCCGGCCTGAAATTTTTGGTATGGGTCTGCTCAGTCAAAGAATGGATGCCCATGCCTTCAAAGAAATGAGCATTAAAAAAAGATCAGAATTTGTTCAACAGGAAGAAATTGGAAGACTGAAGTTTTTATCTGCATATGTTCCTTTTGTTAATGCTGAAAACCAGCTTCTGGCATACCTGAATTTACCATATTTCACCCGGCAGGATGCCCTTACCCGGGAAATTACCAACCTGGTGGTTGCCATCATTAATATTGTTGTTTTACTCTCATTACTGGCTTTTACTATTTCTGTTTTTATGGCAAACACCATTACGATGCCATTAAACCTGTTACAGCAACATATTTCAAAAATCAGCCTGAGTGAGCAAAATGAAATGATAGAATACCACCGGGATGATGAAGTGGGAAGCCTGGTAAAGGAGTATAACCAAATGGTTGCTCAATTACAAAATAATGTTGAACTTTTGGCTAAATCCGAAAGAGATGCTGCATGGCGGGAAATGGCAAAGCAAATTGCCCATGAAATCAAGAATCCTCTCACTCCCATGAAACTAAATATTCAACATCTGCAAAGAACCTTAAAGGAAAATCCGGAGAAGGCTGGGGCAATGGCTGACAAGATTTCAGAGACTCTGATTGAACAAATTGAAAATTTATCTGCTATTGCAACAGAGTTTTCAAGTTTTGCTAAAATGCCCCAGGCAAAAAATGTAATACTCGACCTGGAAAAGGAGCTCAAAAAAAGTATAGAACTATTTACGGATTACGAAAGATGTATCTTGAGTCTGAGGCTGGAAAGCAAACAAAAATTAAAAGTATTTGTTGATAAAGAACAGATATCAAGAGTGTTTATCAACCTGATAAAGAATGCGATACAGGCGATTCCTGAAAATGAAAAGGGACAGATAGAAATATCCCTTGCCAGGCGGGATCAGATGGCTCTGATCAGCATCCGGGATAATGGAAAAGGCATTCCGGAAGAAGTCAGAGGACAACTCTTTCAACCCAACTTTACCACAAAAAGCAGTGGCATGGGATTAGGCCTGGCAATAGTAAGAAACATTATTCAAAATGCCGGAGGTGAAGTTTATTTTGAAACAGAAATGGAAAGAGGTTCAACTTTTTATGTGGAATTACCTCTGGTGGATGAAAAAGCATAATTATGACTGATAACATGAAATATCCGCCGGGCACCAGGCTTGCTGCCCTATTACTTGCCATAATCCTGTTTTTTTATGCCCTTATTGCTGCCAGGGACTTCCTGATCCCACTGGTTTTAGGACTTTTGTTTGGTTACCTTCTTTTTCCGATAGCTGATTTTTTAGAAAGGATGCATTTGCCCCGTATTCTGGCAAACCTTTTATCCATAGCCTTATTCCTTGTTTTTGTAGGTGGAGCAATTATCCTGGTTTATAAACAGACCGGGGGACTGATTGATAACTTTCCATTATACAAAACCAGAGCCCTTTCCAATGTAGATAAACTTGAAAAGCTTGCCGAAGATTTTTTTGGAGTGCAGGACCTGAGAATGGTCGACTTTGTAAGAGACAGGATCAAAGGTCTTTTTGAAACCGGAAATAATGTTATAAATAAAATTTTCAGTGCCACAACGGGAACCCTGTTCAGAATAGGAATTTTACCGGTTTATATTTTTCTTTTTTTGTTCTACCGTACCAAACTGGCAAAATTTATTTTAAAACTTACCCCAAAATCAAAGAGATCGATTGCCATCAATGTACTCAGAAGGTATTCCCATGTTGTTCCCCGCTATATGGGAGGAGTTTCAACCGTTGTGCTGATTCTTGCTATTTTAAATTCGGCAGGACTCATGATCATTGGAATAGAACATGCCATCCTGTTCGGTATTATTTCTGCCTTGTTTAATTTCATCCCTTATTTCGGAACCCTGATGGGAGCCTCCATACCCTTTACTTTTGCTCTGGTTGTAAGCCCCCAGTTTGCCATCCCTGTCCTGATCCTTTTTATTATTATCCAATTCACTGAAAACAACATTCTTACTCCAAATATTGTCGGAAACAGCCTTAACCTGAATCCCATGGTAATTATTTTGGGAATAGTTGCCGGAGGGATGGTTTGGGGAATTCCCGGAATGTTTGCGGTTGCTCCCCTGCTGGCAATGGTCAATATTCTCAGTGAGAATGTAGAAAGACTCCATGCTTTTAGTTTCTTATTGGGAATAAAAGGGGCCAGAAAACATGCTCTTACCAAAGATAATATCGTGAAATTCATATCCAGATTTAAAAAGAGAATAAATAGTTGAAAAGTTCTTTATTTTTTTAAACTTCTTCTCTTGATCTACGTATATATTTTACTACTTTAGACATCATATTTTGAATAGCTTGGATTTGAAAAGATTTTACCAGGAAATAACTGTATTATTATTAATTATCCTACTGCAAAGTTTTAGCGGAATTAAGAGTTATTCCCAACTTCCCGAAGTGGATGAATCTAAGTTGGTTTACACCAGCGTAATCAATTTCTGGTGCCAGTTCAGTAATGATACCGATACCTTGTTGGTTTCTGATGCCAGCGGTTTTTCAATCGGTGACACGGTCCTTTTCCATCATACCATTTCCGGATGGCCTTACGATATTGGATTTAATAAGGGAGATATTATTATTGACCGAAATGCAGGCACCTATGGCATTTACCTGATCGACACCATTGAAGGAAATAAAATTGCCTTAAATAATACCTTCCCTGAATTTGGCCGCTTTGCTCATGAACCGGGAGAATACGGACAGCTTATAAAAATGCTGAACTATGAACGCGCGAAAATAAGCACTCCTGTTAATATAAAGCCATGGGATCCGGTTTCAAAAACCGGGGGAATATTCCCTATAATGGTTCACAAAAAACTGGTCCTTGAAACCGATTTAAGTGCCGACGGAAAGGGATTTCTCGGTGGTCAGACAGGTAGTGACGATTATGTAGCTTCAGGTGGGGTTTGTTCCGAAGGGGTATTTGGAGTAAACGATGAGTATTTTACCGCTTCTGCTGTAGACAGCGGAGCTCTCAAAGGGAGTAGCTTTCATAATGAAACGGTGAATTACGTAGGCTTCACAAGAGGAAGAGGACACATAGGTTCAGGAGGTGGCGGAGGAAACGCAAAATATTCCGGTGGAGGTGGCGGATCCAACAGGGGACAGGGAGGAGCAGGAGGCAAAGAAACCAACGATTGCACGGTTCCCGGTATGATGGGTGGTGAAG
>CBDUPM010000062.1:0-9640 GCA_965369105.1 uncultured Bacteroidales bacterium
TCAGAGCAGGTTTAATATATTTCGCCTCTGTTGGTACTACAATATCCTTAGCATGCATTCCTATTATCTGATCGCGCGAATACCCTAACATCCGGCACAAACTTTGGTTTGCATCCAGATAGTAACTTTTATGATCTGCAATAAGAATTCCGTCTGGTACATAATCGAAGAGTTTTCTGTATTTTTCTTCTGTCAACTGCTTTTCTTCCTCAATAATTTTCTGTTCCGTAATATCCTGTACGGTTGCAAAAACTTTTTTTGCCTTTCCGTTCTCCCGCTGTATTATTCCAATGGTTCGTGCAAAAATGATTTTGCCGTTTTTCTTAACTAATCGATATTCGTTGGGAATTAACTCGCCCTTTTCTGAATCTAAAGATTCCTCCAGCCATTTCGTTATGCGATCAAGATCGGCCGGATGATGAATCTTCCTGTTCACCTCATCAAAATCTATTTTATCTGTTTTCTCGTATCCCAGTAAATGATACATCTCATCAGACCAGTTGACCTTTCCGGAATCAACATCCCATGTAAAATCCCCTATTTTAGATATTTGTTGTGCTTTAGAAAGTCTGGATTCACTCTCTCGCAATGCGTTTTCAGCTTTTTTTTGCTGGGTAATATCCAGGAATGTAACCGCACAATAATTGGGTTCAGACTGATAAGCACTTACATTATAATAGTACCCTAAAAGTTCTGATCCGGACTCAAATTGTTTTGCTTCTCCGGTTAAAGCTATCCTTCCATAAGTCCCTATCCAGTCGGCTTCATCATTTTCAATACCCTGAAGTACCTGTGTTAACCGCTTACCCATGACTTCTTTTAATTTTAACCCGGTGGTAAGTTCAAAAGCTCGGTTGGCCAGTACTATGATTAAATCAATTGGAATATTCTTGTCATCAGTTACGACCTTGAATAATACAAAACCTGTATTCATATTTTCGAAAAGTTCCCGGTATCTTTTTTCTGATACGGACACGTCGGAATGGGATGACGAAGGCTTTTTTAATTCATGAATCTGATTTTCTAATTCATAAATTCTTTTTTCCAGGTCTTTATATCCAGGTTTTTGATTTCCCATGCTTTTAACTTTTTATAAAAATAATTATATAAATCAAATTAGAAAATCCGGCTTTTATTAATTATTGTTGTTTATATGTGCAAAAGTCTGATCAGTTTGCATTTTTAAAATAATAAACGCGGGAATGAAGAAAGAAACCAGCCAGAAGTGACAGCATATTAAAATAATGCCAGGAGGCCGGTTCAGCGAAGGAATAAGCTCCTTTTGATTGAAATCCCAAACCATTGGTATTAACTGCTAAATAACCTTCTTATCCCTTTAAAACAGGACTAAAGCCGACTAGTATTTTACAATTTAGTGCAACAGTTTATTTTAGTTTTTTTATACTTTCATTATATAAATAGACCATTAGTTCCTCCT
The DNA here is from genome assembly GCA_965369105.1 of uncultured Bacteroidales bacterium. GTDB lineage: Bacteria > Bacteroidota > Bacteroidia > Bacteroidales > JAGLSB01. The sequence continues at coordinate 1,439 of CBDUPM010000062.1, forward strand.
GACCGGTTAATTCCCAAAAGCGTAATTGGAACTGGATAAGGGTTTGGTCCAGGTTGTTCATATCATGAGTGGGAGTCTCGAAATAAAAATCTAATAATTCGCCTATCGTTTTTTCGGTTATTAAATCCTGTAAAGTGTATACCTGAGTTAGGATTTCAATCGTTTCGAATTCAAACTCGGAAACAATACCGGTCGATTTAGCCGATTCCCAGGCGGTTTTTGTAAGGGTATTATCAATAAGACTTTGATTATTTGTGATGATACCCAGATCAAAATAATTTTTTTTTAATAACTCGGTCTTAATGCTGTCCTTCTCTCCGTTATTGACAGCCGTAACTAGTTCGTTAAAGCCGTTGTGCCGCGATTTCCATTCCTGAACTACCAGGAGGTTTCTATCCAGTTCCCTGATAATGCTTTCCATTGCCACATCCTTTTTCTGCAATGTTTTATAGTCATCAAACAGTTTATTTATAAATAGCGCAAACAAGACACTAAATACAATAAGGAAGCCTTCTGCCAGGTACTTTTTTAAATCCGTATTTTTCATTGCTATTCAATTTTAATCAACTAAATATATAAAAAATTTCTATTCAGTCCTTTTTCCCTGGAATGGCTATAATTATTTATAATGTAGGCAATTACAAAAACTATGATACCTTACCCGGATCTGTTAATTCAAATGGATAAAAAAAGCGACCCTCTTTCATACTATGATTTGCCATTGAGGGTTGATTTTCTTTTTAATTGGTTTATTATCAATACATCTCAAGTATCCTTAAAAAAATATGGTATATTTGCTGCAGGTTTACACCATTATTGATTTCAATCAGTCATTACTCCATTTTGCTGCTTAAATAATCTCTTTTTTCACTCCAGCAAATCATTTCTCATTGAATTACAGATAGTCGGGCCGACAATACCTTGTTATTTAAAAATGCTAACAAAAGAGAACTCATGCAAAAACTAAACTTAGGAGTTATTGGAACTTCTGGTAAAACAGATGAAAAACGTGTGCCTATTCATCCGGATCACCTATCCCGATTACCAGAGAATATCAGACAACAATTAATTTTTGAAAAGGGCTATGGTTTAGCCTTTGGATTGGATGATGATTTTTTTGTTGCTCAAACCGGAGGGGTTGCTACCCGTCAAGAATTATTATCGGAACTGGGTTCGGTTATTATCGCAAAACCCGTTTTAAAGGATTTACAGGAAATACGTGAAGGAGGATTCATTTGGGGTTACCCACATTGCGCGCAGCAGAATGACATAACACAAACTGCAATAGATCGAAAATTAACACTCATTGCATTTGAAGATATGTTTGTTTGGTCTCCCCAGGGTCAAATGGGCAGACATACATTTTATAAAAATAACGAAATGGCAGGCTATTGCGCAGTGATTCATGCCTTACAATTAAGGGGTATTGATGGACATTATGGAAACCAACGCAAAGTAGTTATTTTTAGTTTTGGCGCAGTGAGCCGGGGAGCTATTTATGCGCTCAAAGCTCATGGATTCAGAGATATTACAATTTGTATCCAGCGGCCTGATCATGAGGTGCGAGAAGAAGTTTTAGATGTACATTATGTACGTATTCGTGAAGGTAATAATGGGGAAGCCAGAATGGTAACCATTGAACATGATGGTACCGTTCGTCCTTTATCCGATTTAATTGGTGAATCTGAAATTATAATTAACGGAACCTATCAGGATACCAATAATCCTGTAAATTTTGTAACAGAAGATGAAAAAGACACTTTAAAACCCGGAACTTTAATCATTGATGTGAGTTGTGATGAGGAAATGGGATTCTATTTTGCTAAGCCGACCAGCTTTAAAAATCCTATTATCCATGTCAATAACATCGACTATTATGCCGTTGATCATACCCCAAGTTATCTATGGGAAAGCGCTTCAAGGTCAATATCTGCAGCACTAATTGTCTATTTGCCAACAATTTTAGGAGGCAGTAAAAGCTGGATGGAAAATCCGACTATTAAACATGCAATAAATATCCAGGAGGGTGTGATTAAAAAGGAGTCTGTTTTAAGCTTTCAGAATCGTAAACCAGATTATCCACATGATTTTATAAAAAGTTAATTCTCAGATCCATATTATAAACCTTTCCAGGTCTCTTATCAAATCAAGACCGACAGTTTCATTTGCCTTATACCGTTATTTTCATTAAATTGTATAAAGTTTAAGGAGATTAAACAGCCATACCAAAATGAAACAATTTCTTGGAATTGATATCGGTTCCACGGCTTCGTCTGTGGTAGTGATCGATTCCGGTTGTAAGGTCCTGTTCAGGGATTATCGTTTTCATGCCGGTCGGATCATCTCAACCTTAAGGGATCAGTTAGAAAAGATCCCGGAAGGAATTATTTCAGGTATTGCCTGCACCTCCTCTACACCGGAAATTCTTAGCAGCCGGATAAAAATTGATTCCAGGCTTGCATACCTGCGTGCTGCACATCAAGTGTATCCCAATCCGGAAGCTATGCTCATCATAGGGGGAGAAAAATTCGGTCTTCTGAAATTTGATGAGAACCATCGATACAAAAATTATAAATCCAACACTTCCTGCGCAGCGGGTACCGGAAGTTTCCTGGATCAGCAGGTAAAAAGACTGAACCTGGAAAGCATTTCTCAATTATCAGACCTGGCTAACCAAAACCGTTCAAAATATCCCAAAATAGCTTCCCGTTGCTCTGTATTTGCCAAAACAGACCTGATTCATGCCCAACAGGAAGGATACAGCCTGGGCGCTATCTGTGAAGGATTGTGTTACGGTCTGGCAAAAAACCTGGCGGATGCTGTTATAAATGAGGTAAATTTCAAAACTTTAATTGTGGCAGGCGGAGTTTCCCTGAATAAAGGGGTGTTGAAGCATATCAAAGCCATAACCGGTGCAGAACTGCTCATTCATGAATATTCCCATCTGTTTGGGGCTTTTGGGGCTGCTATCAGCCTTATGAATGAAAACCCGATGCCCGGGATTCCCTCCGGCTCCATTTGTGATATCATTTCACAGGAAAAGAAAGCCAAAAATTATTCGAATCCGTCTTTAAGTCTCAGGCTCTCGAAATATCCGGACTTCAAAGGATTTCAGGACTATCCTTTTAAATCCCGAAAATTCCCCGGTATAAAACCTGTTGAAGTAACAATTTATAAGAAACTAAGAAAGAAGAGCCGGTTTGATGTTTACCTGGGAATTGATATAGGATCGACCAGCACCAAAGCCGTCATTTTAAACCAAAAAAAAGAAGTATTGGCCGGTTTATATACCCGTACCAGTGGTCAGCCCCTCAGGGCGGTTCAAAGTATTTTTGAAGCTCTGGATGATCTGCAACAGAAAAATAGTATCCGGTTTCAGGTAAATGCAGCAGGAACAACCGGATCAGGAAGAAAATTTATTGCAAGAATTATAAATGCCGATACGGAACCGGATGAAATCACAGCCCATGCCCGTGCGGCAGTTGAACTGGATCCGGAAACAGATACTATCATTGAGATTGGGGGCCAGGACTCAAAATTTACTGTCCTTGATAATGGAATCGTCTGTCTTTCCATCATGAATAATGTTTGTGCTGCAGGAACGGGAAGCTTTATCGAAGAGCAGGCACTGAAACTCGATTGTCCACTTGAGGATTATCCGGATAGAGCCATGAAGTGTGGCTCTCCCCTGGCCAGCGACAGATGTACTGTTTTCATGGAAAGAGATTTAAATCATTTCCTGAACGAAGGCTATGAAAAAGATGAATTGCTTGCTTCGGTTCTGCATTCCATACGGGAAAATTACCTTTCCAAGGTGGCCATACCGGCCCATATCGGTAATAAAATATTTTTCCAGGGAGCGACGGCTAAAAATAAGGCGCTGGTGGCTTCTTTCGAACAAAAGCTGAACAAGCCCATAATGGTTTCAAAATATTGCCATCTCACAGGGGCACTGGGTGTTGCCCTTGATTTACATGACAAAAATATAAGGGAATCCGGGTTCCGGGGAATTGGCATCTGGAAAAAGGAAATACCCGTCAGGACTGAATTATGCGAATTATGCACGAATCATTGCAAATTAAAGATAGCTGAAATTGACAATGTTATTGAGGCCTATGGCTTTTTATGCGGAAGAGACTATCATACGGAAAAATTTGTAAAACATATAAAGGGCGGATTTGATCTTGTCAATTCCTATAAAAAACAGTTCCATTTCAGTCCCCGGGCCTTCGGATCCGGCATCCTTATCGGACTGCCCAATGCCCTGCATATGGCTGAAGACATGCCTTTCTGGAAAAAGTTTTTCGACCTCTTAAATATTAAAACCCTGGGAAGTGAAAATTATACTGATGCCGTAAAAGTGGGTAAAAAGATTGCTGAAGCTGAATTCTGTGCCCCCGTTTCAGCAGCTTTTGGCCATGTTAACTACCTGAAAGATAAGGTAAGCCATATTTTTCTTCCGGTTTACCTGGAAAACGGAAATGGCATTGCCAACAGCAAGCAATACTGTTACTATACCCAGTATATTTCATCGCTGATTAAAAATACCCCTTCATTGTTTGGGAAGAATGGAATCCTGGATCCTTTGATTCATAGCCTGAAACCTGAAAGTTACACCATTTCTGAACTGGAAAGAGTATTGCATCAGGCAGGTTTAAAGGATTTATCAACCCGCCAAATTTATCATGCATACAGGGATGCCAGACAATTCATTGCTCAAAAACAGCTGGGATGGAAGCAAATATTTGAGGAGAAAAAGGATCAAAGTGACATAAACATTGTGTTACTGGGAAGACCTTATATCCTATTTAATTCTTCCATGAATAACCATATCCCCGGTATCATATCCAAATTTGGTTGCCCGGCCTTTTATATGGATATGTTGCCCGGTTCTTTATTAAACGGAAAGAATAATTCCGCCATCGTGAAAACCATTATCTGGAAATACGCAGCTAAAATCCTTCATTCAGCTGAGTATATCGCAGCCTCATCCAATCTATACCCCGTATTGATTACTTCCTTTAAATGCACACCCGATTCTTTTGTAATTGAGTACTTTAAAGAAATAATGAACGCAGCCAAAAAGCCTTTTTTAATATTGCAGCTGGATGAACATGATTCTACTGTTGGCTATGAGACAAGAATTGAAGCAGCTATTCGTTCTTTTCGAAACCATTATCAAAGCAGGCATACCAAAAAACCAGCCCGGTTTCATATTAAGGAAGTGGTAGGGATAGAGAATAGCAACCTGAAAACTGAACTTAACAGTTTTCTTTCGGATCACGAATTAGATCCTGCTGAGCTTTTCGGGACCCATCCTGATTTACAGATGGATTTTGATCTTTCAAAATTAAGAACCGGTGAAACCCACAAACTCAGAGATAAAACTATCCTGTTGCCCGGTTGGGACAGGTATGCAGGCCAGCTGATCAAAGCCTTTTTACAAAAGGAAGGTTGGGATGTGGAAGTTATTTCTGATACCAGGGATTCGATTCGCAGAAGCCTGAATTTAAATTCCGGACAATGTCTTCCTTTGAATGCGATTGCTCAAAATACCTGCGATTATATTGAAAAACATGATGTAAATCCATCAGAGATCGTGCTTTGGGTCCCCCGTGGATTACTTTCATGCAATCTGCCCATGTTCCCGCATTATGTGAAAAAAATCCTTAAAAAATATAATGAAAGATATGCGGATGTTCAGGTATACCCTGGAAATATGGGTTTTTACGATTTTTCCGTTAGGACCGGGATGAATGTTTTTCTGGCTTTCCTCTTTGCGGGAAGCATTAGGAAAATAGTATGCAAAACAAGGCCTTATGAATTGGAAAAAGGAGCAACGGACAGGGTCTCGGATGAAGCTGTTCAATCACTTTGTAATGCCATTGTAAAAGGCAGTCCGAAAGGTCCTGCTCTTGAAAAGATAATGGCAGGGTTTAAGGAAATTGAGATTAAAAAAACGCTGAGACCAAAAGTTGCAATATTTGGAGATATCTACGTAAGAGACAATGGGGTTTTTAACCAGGACCTGGATAAAATAATTGAAGACAACGGCGGAGAAGTCATTCCTACCTCATATAGTGAATACATCAAAATAATCATCAAACAGCTTGAGCTGAGGTATATAGAGGAAGGAAGATACCTGGAAGGCTATTATTTACGGTATCTGAAATACCTGATCCCCATGCTGGAAATGAAATACCAAAAGTATTTTGAAAACTATATTAAGAACATAAATCCCCTCAATGGGGAGTTATTTGATTTACTGCATAAGCATAATCTACACCTTCTGCACCGGGGAGAATCGGTGGAAAATTTATTGAAAATTGAAAACCTGATCAGAAATTATGACATTTCACTTTTTGTACAGACCAGTCCCTCCTACTGCTGTCCTTCACTGGTTACCGAAGCCATGAGCTCACATATCGAAAGAACAACCGGAATCCCTGTTGTTTCAATAGAATATGATGGAACATATGGAGGTAAAAACGAAGATGTAATTCCCTATTTGAAAAATAGATAAGGGGGTAATGCCCGGAAATCCATAATGGGTTGCCTTCAGCAGAACTGGTTGTTATTAAGACCGGGAATTTATAGCATCCCTATCCTTCCGGTTTGCAAATGTATTATCCTTCCAGCTTGTTTCCATCATCCAAAAAACCTGATCAGATAAGTTATCGCACAAAAATCTTTTTGAAAAATGCACAGGGTTTGAATACCAATGCCATTTTTTTTGTTCTTTTGCTAAGCTTATCATCACGGTTTACATGAAAAAGATACCTCAAAAATATCAGGGACTGGTAATTAAAGCCTTGTTTTTCTTTACCTATGCTTCTCCTTCTGTCTGGATGACCTATTTCTATGTTTATCTGAAAGAAGATGCTTTTTTAACCGGGTTCGAGATTGGTATCATAGCCGGATTCCAGCAATTCAATAATATTTTTGTATTACCTGTTTGGGGAATATGGGCAGATCGTTATGGTCGTAAAAATGTCCTTATTATTTGCCTCCTGGCCACCAGCCTGTTAATTCCGGTTCTCATGTTTCTTAAGGGGGCTGCGGCTCTGACACTGGTAGTTATTCTTATCACCCTCGTTTTCAATCCCATTGCCCCGCTGGTGGATACCATTGCTCTTGATTTTGAAGAAATGACCAAGGGAAAATCCTCCTATGGGGAGAACCGGATGTGGGGATCGATAGGTTGGGGAGCGGCAGCATTAATAACTGGCTTTATTATTAATCAATACGGACTTAAGATTATTTTCCCAATCTCTGCAGCCTTATTTTTTATCGGAATAATAATTGTTTCAGGTTTTTACCGTCCTTTGGATGTAAGTCAAAATATTCTCAAGCTGAAACGTGGAATTATATGGGAAACCCTGAGTACGGAAAAAATTCTTCTTTCATTCCTGCTTATTGTCTTTGTTTACAGCGTTTTATCGGCTCCGACCTATATTATGATTAATATTTATTTTAATGAAATCGGAGCTTCTTCAAAAATCCTCGGAACAGCCTTTTTGGTCCAGGGAATCAGTGAATTGCCCTTCTTTTTCTATGGTAAAAAACTGGTAAACCGTTTTGGTGCAAAAAAATTATTCATGGCCATACTTATTCTAACCGGTATCAGAATGTTTGGATATGGATTAAATTCTGAACCAATCGTCGGAGTTGCCCTCGGCCTTTTCAATGGAATAAGTTTTGGCTTATTTCTGGTAACTACCACCTCATTTGTTCACAAGATAGTACCTGATTTTTTAAGAAGTACAGGACAATCCCTTATTTACACCTTTTATGCTGTGGGTGTGGCCTTTGGCAATATTTTTAGTGGATTATTAATGGATTACCGATCCATGAGATTTGCCATGCTCATAAATGCCTCTGCCTTGCTTTTATTAGTATTGATACTGCTTCTTTTTCAAAAACCACTTGCTAAAAATCAATCCTGACCCGGATTATTTTGATTCCTGATATGGACTTTACTGCAGGTATAGAATGTTTTTCCTTAATATTTCAACAAGATTTAGTCATCTCTTTTATAAGAATTTTGTAGCTTGGGTTTAATTTAAGCCTCGTAAATTTCAAGGCATAATCATCAGAAGGAAAATGGAAATTAATAATACAGTGAAATGGCTGCTCAGAGGTGATGTTTCCATACAGTTCCAGGTTTACAGGGATTTACTTTCTATGGAAAAAAAGGATCTG
>CBDUPM010000063.1:0-9599 GCA_965369105.1 uncultured Bacteroidales bacterium
TGTTCCATAAAATTTTCACCCCGGAATATTTGACAGCTGTTAAAATGAAGAACCCGGTAGTATACGTTTCCTTTGTTTGTCGTGGAACAAAACAATATTGTGAAAATTATTTAATCGCTGACAAATGAAAAAGATAATTGTCACCTCACCTAAATTATAAAATCTTAAGCGGGGAGATCTTTTTTGTTCTTCAGCAATATCTGTATATGTTTTACAGTAGTTCGCAATGGTGGATATTGGACATATGAAATAAATATTGTATTTTGAAGGACAGGTTGGTTCAAAAGATAAGTTTTGCGGGTAGACTTTTATCAATGGGTGAGCTGATAACTATGTCAGGCTCCTGCTGGTAAATGATGTAAGAGCAAAAATAAGTATGCAATATATATTTAAGTAAGGTACAGGTAATTTAAGTTTTACAAATCAGGGTAAGTGAAACTTATGAGTGCTTTTAAATTATTTGCTGAAGTTGAATACCCCTAAAACTCAGAATTATGAAAAAAAATTATGTAACCATTCTAGCAATGATCCTGGTTTTAACTTCCTGCCAGGAAAAAATCGATATTGAAAAAGAAAAAGAAGCTATTAAGTCAGTGATCATGAGTGAAACCAATTTTACTCATGCGAAAGATTTTGACCAATCTTCCAATTTATTTATAAAGGATTCCAGTTTTATTTATTTGTCTGCTTCAAAATATGGCTATGTCTTTCATGATGGATGGGAAAATTACAGCATGGACACCAAAGACTGGATGGAAAGATTTTCAACACCGACTACAAACCAGTTTGAATTCACAAACTTCAGGATCAAAGTTTGCACAAAAAGTGCCATGGCTTTTTATGATGAGGAAGTAAGAAACAGTGATGGTGAATTTCTGATGAAATTCTTAAATGTCCGCTTCCTGGAAAAGATTGAAGGAGAATGGAAAATCGCATTTATGTCATTTGTAAATACCACAACCTATGAGGAAATAGGAGACGATTTGCTGGATGAGATTGAGAGAGAGGATTGAGGGTGTTTGATAATGTGCTAATGTTCAATGTAATTCAGGATCTATGAGGCCTGTGCTGAAATGGATTCTGTAGTTGAATTGGTCCTGGTGTTTTCCTGGATGCTGAAATACTAAATTGCTAATTGAAGAGGGGGATCTGGGAATGTGTGGTCAAGTTTAAGATTTTACGGACTGAGAAAAATATCCTGTCCGAAGGTTTTATGGTTTTTCATTTTCATCCAAAATCGCATCATTCAAAAAATTGTGATTAAAACAAAAAGTCCTATTTTCACACTTTCTGATTTTTCATTTGAGTATTTCTTACACCAACAGCTTTATGTATTTTAGAATTTTGAATTTTAAGAAATCCCCATATTATACAGGATGGTTAGCGGTTTCAGTATTACTGCTTTTTTTATTATTCAATGGATGTAAGAAGGAAAGCATCTCTGATGAGGTTTATATTCCGGATGAATCCTTTCTGAACGCCCTGATTAAGCTGGGAATTGATACAGACAACAATGGCTTGATCAGCGAAGCGGAAGCACTGGCTGTCCGGACGATTCAAATTTGGCCATCTGATATAGGCGACCTTACTGGAATCGAGTATTTTACCAATCTGGATACCTTTTCGGTGATAATGAATCCATTAAATGAAATTGATCTTTCATTCAATAAAAATCTCCGGTATTTAGAATTGATCGGATGCGGCTTGTCGGTTCTGGATCTAACGGAAAACAGGGAACTAAGCTACCTGGATTGTTCCAGCAAACTGGCAATGAAAAATTATCTTTCTGAACTGGATGTTAGCAATCACCTTTATCTGGAATATTTATCCTGTGAAGAAAATCAAATCAACCACCTGGATATTTCTGCGAATCCTGAGCTTTCGGAGCTACACCTGGGTTATAATAAATTAGCAGAGCTTGATATCCGCCTGAACGATAATCTGACCAAACTGCATTGCAATAATAATCAGCTTACCCACCTGGATTTATCCGGAAACATAAACTTAAGGGAAGTGATCAGCTGTGGAAATAAACTCAACACACTGGATATTTCAAAAAATACCCACCTGGAAAAAATAGGGATCGATAATATGCCCGGTCTTACTCAGGTCTATGTCTGGACCCTGCCTTTCCCTCCTCCCGGAATATCAATATTGATGGGATTTAGTCCGAATGTAGAGTTTATAATCAGAAGTAATCTGATGACCCCGGGGCTTTGAGGCTTCTAAATTCCTGAACCTTATGACCACCTGGTTACCCGGGATTCTAATCCGATATTCTCCTCAGTTCATCGTCAAGTGAAGATTTACTTCTCCTGGATTTAACTTTTTGGTTACCGAATTTATAGGTGGCATTTAAGGATATTCTCCGGCCATCGAAGTAAGCATCCCCATCAATATTCATCCCACCATATTCTCCGCTGTATAAATACAGGCTTCCGGTATTGAATATATCTCTTACAGCAGCCTGAAGTTGTAATCTCTTGCTGAAAAACTCCCGCTTCAGACCTAAGTCAAGACTATAATATTTATCAATGATCAGACTTCCTCTCCAAATGGAAGGACTTGTGGCGTAAAAGGATACTTCCATCTGAATATCCCCTGGAATTTTGATTTCATTTTGAATTCTGAGGTCCAGGATATTGGCTTCCAAATCGATCAATGTGCCTTCAATATTCCCCTGGTATTTCTCGTAATTATAGATTAAGTAAGTTGAAAAAGCCCACCAATTGGTGACTTTAAGGGGATAACTCACCGAAAGGCCGTTAACAATAGCCTTTTCCATATTTCTTGGGCTAATTATATTCCCCTTTTCACCTACTGCCTTGAAAATATTGGCAAAATAATTATCGGTTATACTATAGGTATTTGAAATAACCAGTTTACGCTTGTAGGAATAAGTGATTTGATAATTGTCGATATAATTGGGTTCCAGGAAAGGGTTTCCCTGCCAGGCAGCCAGCTCGCTAATCTTGGATTCAAAAGGGTTCAGATTCTGGTAATTCGGACGGGTTATTCGCCTGCCATAGCTCAGACTCAATGCATGGGTTTGCTGATCGTTATAGGAAATACTGAAATTCGGGAAAAGGCTGGTATAATTCCTGGGAACCACATCATCGGGACCCGGATTTGCACTAATCAGTTCTCCAAGTGAGGATGTATTTTCTACTCTTACCCCCCCGTTCATGGAAACCTTTGCTGAGGGTTTGTAATTAAATATTATATAGGCCGCAGCAATTTTTTCCAGGTATGAGAAATCATTGCTTCTGTCGGTATTGAGGGTTTCTGTTCCATTATCCACATCATAATAATTTAATGTGTTGTTGGTATTGATATAGGAGTATTTTGCTCCTGTGGATACACTGGTTTTTCCCATATTCCGGGTATAATCCATCTGTGCTGAAAACAGGTCTATGCCAGTGGTGGCATCATAATTACTCTGAACCGTTCTTAAGGGAACAGAATCCAGTGAATAATAGGTATTTGGCTGATCGGTATTGTTGATATTTTCGTATTTCGCAAAACTGATATCTGTGGTAAATTCAGAAATTCGGTTGGGTTTAAAACTGTAATGCAGGTTTGCATTGTAGTTCTGACTCCCCCCATCATCCAGAGTTTCGGCAAACAGTCTTTCAGTGGGTTGAACTCCATTGAGGTCTTCGATAAAAGTAGTACTCGACTGGGGAGAAACACGATCGTTGACCAGGGCCCTCGCATCAAAACTCAAAGTATTTTCATTATTGATTTTATAGTCCATACCGGCTGAAAAATTAATTCCCTTCCGGTTTGTAGGCCTTAAAGAAAGCATATCGAGGGAATAATTCTCCCTTAACATAATCTCGTTCCGGTTGAAAGTGTAATTGTTATCCGAGTAGTTCAGACTGGAAAAGAAATTCAGCTTTTCACCGCTGTAATTCAAATTTGTCCCAACACCCGTTCTGGGTTTGTCTCCCCTGGAATGATTGGCATTCAGCGTCCCGTTAAAACCCATACTCACATCTTTTTTTGTAAGAATATTGATAATCCCACCTGTACCCTCTGCATCATATTTTGCCGAGGGATTGGAAATAATTTCAATCGACTCAATATCCTCCGAGCGCATTCCTTCCAGCAGGTTAGCCAAATCGCTTCCTGAAATCCGGGAAGGTCGGCCGTTTATATAAACCTGTACCCCGGTTTTTCCCTGGAGAACAATGTTATTATCCATATCCACCCTTACACCCGGAGATTTGGCAAGCAGTTCCAGGGCACTGTTCCCGGTAGAGTTCACACTTTCAGAAACATTGAATACCATTTTGTCGGAATGTACTTCCACCATGGCCTTTTCTCCTTTGATAACTACTTCATCAAGATCGTTTACCCTTGTTTCCAGCTGAATGCTTCCCAGGTCATAAGCTTCATTATTGCCAAGAGAAATGAGGTCGGATACGTAGGTGTTGAACTCCACATTACGAACCATAACGTGGTATTCCCCGGGTTTAAGTTTATCAAGCTCAAAAGACCCATCGTCAGTACTCAGCGTTCCGCTCATAAAGACAGAATCACGATTCATCAGTACTACGGTCGAATATTGTGCGGGTTCTTTATCCGGACTGAAAACAAAGCCCTGTATTTTTCCGCTTCCGGACTGACCGTATGAAGGGATTAAATTCATCACCAGGAAAGTAAAGATGAATGCAATAGTTAAATTTTTCATGGATTTTTAAGATAGGGTTGGAAAATTTGTTTGAAAGATCATTTTCTGTTATTCTGATTTTTTAAAAATCATATACCAGTTGATGAAATAGATTTCGGGATCTTTGTTTTTCAGTTTCTCTTTGTCCCCGGGAGAGAGGAAAGTTTTCATATAATCATCTCCGGGTTTCCAGTTCACCGGGAGAACAATGTCTTCCACCCGGTCGTGTGCCTGCAGTGCCTGCAGTGTTCTGAGTATTTCATCGGTATTTCTTCCCACCTCGCTCGGGTAAAACTGGAATGCCCTTACTTTATTCTGGGGATCTATAAAGAAAATTCCCCGGACACTCTGTCCTGATTTGGACTGGGTGTCAATCATACCGTATTTATATGAAATGGCATAACTGCTGTCGACCACCAGGGGAAAGTCGATTTTTACTTTTCCCCGGCCCTTGAAATCAATATTTTCCAGGTCTGCTTTCCAGCTCTGGTGCGAAACCATCCGGTCTACTGAAAGGACCAGAAGCTGGGTATTCAGGTCGCTGAATTCCTTTTGCCTGTAAGCCAGGTCGAGAATCTCCGACGAACACACAGGAGTAAAATCGCGCGGATGGGCGAACAATATTTTCCATTTACTTTCAAAATCGCCCGGGAAAGAGATAGGGCCTTTGGTTGAGGGAGCTTTAAAAGAGGGAGCGTTGCTTCCGATCAGCGGGATTCTCTGGGAACTGCTGGTCTGTGAAAAAGCCACAGAGGATGAAAGCAGTATCAAACTGATAATGATAAGATTAAATTTCATGGGGTGATAAAGTGATTAATTTTTTTTTAAGACAAACGAAGATAGAAAAAATAAGACTTCGAGGTCTTTTATTTGAGACAGGTAGGTTGGAGAGATAGATTCAGCGCTGGGTGGACATTGTATTAACAGTCAGTATTATAAGTAGTTGAGGGATGAAATTTATGTCTTTAGGAGGCTTGTTAAAAAAATCATAAAAATATTTGGGGTGGGTTTTTGCATTTATCTGGATTTCTTCATGCCCAAATTATCTTCCCGGAGGACCGGCACTAATCCAACTTTAGCAACCCTTTCGGTACAGGCCTCATGAATCCGGAGATTCAAGAGCATTAGCAAGTTAGCACATCAGCAAATACTTTTATTCTCTAAACGGTAACCCTGCACTAAGGTTATAATTCCGTGCTTATTGAGCAAAAATCTTATCATAGACCCTTCGGTCATATTTCCATCCTGCAACTTCCTTATCCTTATAGATATTCAGAATTTTTGTGTCAGTGATTTTGTCTCGCTCCAGTCGGCGATATAGATGCAAGGCTTCCAGGCGGTCAAATTCGTTGTCAGAATCCAGGGTATTCCGGATAAGTTCTTTCAGACCGGGTTTTTCACCAATATCCAGAAGAACATTGGCGGTTATCATCCTGATATAGCTTTCCGGGTGTGAAAGCTGTTCTTTAAATTCTTCGAGCTTACCCGATGATTTCAGCTCTTCCCCGTATTGTGCCATCGATTTAATGGCCCAAAAAGCTATTACGGGGTTCTTATCCTGAGTCATTTTATAAAGCCGGGTAAAATCCTTTTTACCGGCTCTTGCACTCAATCGGGCGGCTTCCTGGATTTTCAACAAAGGAAAGTCATTCATTCTGATATAATCATATATCACCGTATCTTTATTGATCTGCTGCATCAGCGGTTCAGGAAGTACATCCACAGCCTTACTATTTTCAAGCCAGGAGTTCGTGGCTTCTCTCATTTTTAAAAGCCTTTCCGCATATTCAGGATCTTCGGCCAGGTTGGTAATGTTATGTGGATCCTTATGAATGTCATACAATTCCTCATAGGGTTTTGTTTGCCAGTAGGCAGATTGTACATCGTTGAGTTTTCCTTCTTTATAAAGCTTTTCCCAGTTCCTGAGAGCCCTTGAGCGCCATAAAAAATTCAGGTGCTGACCATACACCCTTTCAGGGTAATAATTTCTGATATAACGGAAATTTTGATCCCGAGCAGCATGCATCAGGTCATAGGCCTCATCCATCCTTCCCCTGAACATAAAAGCAAATTTGGGGGATTCGGGAACTTCTTCTCCCAGAAAGGGCTGTCCCTGCATGTATTCCGGAATTTCCAGTCCAAGGGCGTTTAAAATAGTGGGAGCAAGGTCAACAAAGCTGACAATCCGGTCAGAATAATCACCTATCTCATCGGGCATCAGGTGACGGTATATTTCCGGGATATGAACAATCATTGGAACCCGTGTTCCGGATTCAAAAAGATATCTTTTGCCACGTGGCAGGACACCTCCATGGTCGCCATAATAAAAAATGATAGTACTGTCGTAGAGTCCCTGCGATTCCAGATCATCAATAAAAGATCCGATCTGCTCATCAAGCTGGGCGATGCGATGATAATACTGGGCATAATCGTGCCTGAAATCGGGTGTATCCGGATGATAGGGGAAGACTTTCATTTCATCCGGATCATAGGGAAGCTCCTCATCGGGGATGGAATCGAACAGGCTGCTTTCATGGGTAACACTGTAATTCTGGACATGAAAGAAGGGCTGGCCCGGTTTCCGGTTTTTGTATGTAGCATTCCGGGAAGATTCGTTCCAGGGATCACCTTTCAGTTCCGTGTTATAATCTTCTTTACTGCAATTGGATGTATAATATCCGGCTTCCCGGAGATATTCAGGGAAATATTTCACAAAAGCCGGAGCTTTATAATAGGATCTCATCTGTTGATTACCCAGGGAATTGGCATACATCCCTGTGATAATCGTATTTCTTGCCGGAGCACACACGGGTGCATTGGAAAAGGCATGCCTGTAAACCACCCCATTTTCCGCCAGTTTATCAATATTCGGAGTTTTGGCAAGGCTGTCTCCATAAACCCCAATAAAGGGACTGTTGTCCTCGCTAACCAGCCAGACAATATTGGGCGAAGGCGGAGCTGGGCTGGTTTCACATGAAGTAGTAAGAATCAATGGGCTGAATAATAACAGAAGGTATTCGTTTTTAGGCATGATATTAAGATAAAGGTGTATAGAATTCTTTTTCCGGGCTTAAAGTTAAAAAATTTTAGTCCTTCTACTTTTTTTCCGGTGAATCCATTTGAAACTTTTAAAACCTGCGGGTTTACAAAACAGGAAAGCCTTTAATTCCGGTTGGTGCAGCTATACCAGGAATCCAGGTTTCATCCGGAGGCCAGATTATGGGCAGGGGCAAAGGGATGGATGGAGGTTATGCCGGTAAGAGCAGGATTCCTGGGTGAAAAAAATATCCTATTCCTTGGTAAACTGTCTCACCAATAGATTCTTATCACATATTAGTTTTAAAATATACATACCTGAGGGTAGTTCAGAAACATTGATTTCATCCTGCCTGCTTCCTAAATTTCTGGATAGCAATAACTGACCATTGGAATTATAGATTTTAGCGACGGATTCATCACTTATGCCGATAAAATTAATGCTTTCTCTGGCCGGATTAGGGTATAGCCTAAATGTATTTTCCTCAGCTTCCGGCTCTTTGGCATAGGTATCAGTGCTCCCGAAAAGCCATAAATAGGCATCTTTAAATTCCCTGGCCCAAAACCATTCACTGTGCTGACCATCTGATTTTTCTATGGTGTTTATTTCATCAGGCCCGAATCCCGACTGAAGAAGGGTATCATTCATTGCAAACATTTTTGTTATAAAATCAGAACCTTCCAGGCTACCTCCCAGCTGATAAATTTTCATGTCTTTTATTTTCCCTTTTGAGCTCACGTGACTAAATGCTTCCGGGTTTATCCAATATGCAGGAGAAAAGGATCCAATTTTGCTGAAAACATCCTGATATTCAATACCCGCATAGGTTGATATGAGGCCTCCAAGGGAACTACCCATGATGCCTGTATTTTCGCGATCAGCTAAAGTTCGGTAATTAAGGTCAATGTAGGGTTTCAATTCCTGAACCAGGAAATCGACATAAATTGCACCATCCCCACCCCCATAGCTTTCATTTGGCCAGGGTGTATATTCGTCTATACGGAGATTTTGTCCATTGTCAATTCCTACCACAATTATTCCCCGGTCACCTTCTGCGTGCAGTTTATTCAATGTCTCATCCACTTCCCATTCTCCGGCAAAGGAGGTGAGATCATCAAAAACATTTTGTCCGTCATGCATATACAATACCGGGTAGCTGTAATCGGTTTCATGGTAATCGGGGGGTAAATATATCCAGATGCGGCGATAACGGTCAAATTGAGTCATATAGAAACTATCCGTTAATATGCTTACGTTTTCAGCCGCAGTACTGACACCACTGCCATTACCGTCTAAATCCTCCCACCCAAGAATCTGAAGGTAAAGGGTATCTCCTTCAGAAGGCGAATAAAATCTATTGGGAATATATTTTCCGAGCTCATCAGATTCAACTTTCGCCCAATTTCCCCTGGTAAATTTAAATTCAATATCTCCTGTTCCCGCAGGCAGGGTAATAGAAAAGCTGTTTTGCTCAGTATCTTTAGAAAGTTTGTGAGTGATGCTTCCGGGATC
Source organism: uncultured Bacteroidales bacterium (assembly GCA_965369105.1). Taxonomy (GTDB): domain Bacteria; phylum Bacteroidota; class Bacteroidia; order Bacteroidales; genus JAGLSB01. The sequence goes on from CBDUPM010000063.1 coordinate 9,225, forward strand.
CCAGTTTTGAAAATCTCCGGCTATATATATGTCATCGTTTTCAGGTGTATTGCCTGGTATTTCATCCACAATTATAGTAAACTGTGCACCAGCTATAATTGAGATGAAAAGCGCTGCGGACATAGCAAAAAATATTTTCATAATTTTTCTTTTTTTTGGGGGATGTTTTTTTCAAATTTAACTATTCTAAGTTATAAACGGTTATAGCCAGGCGGCTCTTTCCAAAACATGGAGTGGATATTACCAAAGGTACGATTGGGTATGGCAATCCGGAAGGCCGGATTCATGCTGTTGTGATTGGATATTTGGGAGGTCCCTCATCCAATCCCCTTCAAATTCCTCCTTCCCCTGTCTTTTAGTCTGGATTATTTTTGC
>CBDUPM010000064.1:0-9581 GCA_965369105.1 uncultured Bacteroidales bacterium
ATGTCCATTTGCAAAGAAAATATCAAAGCTTAATTCTGAATTCTTTAATAAATCCAATCCGGTTGCCTTTGCCATTTCAATAATTGCAACTCCCTTTGCAATTCCTACAGGAGCATTTATTTTTCTGAATAAAGGATCATAACAAAGGATATTATGAACCTTTGCATGCTTATAAAAGGAAATCACTTCAAAACTGCCATCACCCCCATCTGAAAGAGGATATTTCTTTATTTTGAATTCCGTGCTGGCCTTATAAAATCCCTTCTCCATAGCATCTGCCACCTCGAATGAGCTTAAACATTCTTTAAATGAATCAGGAGCAATTAAAATTTTCACAGATTACACTTTTTATTGGGAAAATTATTGTTGGATTCCTGTTTAAATAAAGCCTGATCTTAGCTTTCTTTCCGGAAAAAGTGAAAAAAACTTAATCAACAGAAACCCCTACAAATATAATTTAAACACAAAATACTGTTTTTTTCCAAATTTTTTAAGCTTATTTCATTTCAATGGAATAATATACACAGCTATGCTTAAAAATCAAGTTGTAGAAAGTTTCTAAATTGACAGATATTCAGATGTATTAAACCAAATACTATGAAATAACAACATTAGTTTTTAAATTGCCCGGGACAAATGGATGGATTCAATAAATAAAAAATTTCCTGATCTGAATACCGGTAAATTGAAAAAGAAGGTAAAAATGATAAAACAAATAGTGATTCCTGCTTTGATTTTTATGCTTATCTTTTCCGTACAATGCACTTATGATTCAGAGGAAGAGCTTTTCCCTCAATTATATATTGAATGTGATTTGGAAAATGTAAATTATTCAAATACCGTAAAGGGAATCCTTGAAAATAATTGCTATGTGTGCCATTCAAACCAAAATTCAGATGAATTTGGCAGCGGGCTTAAATTAGAAGACTATTCTGATTTAAATAATGTATTTACAATTGTTTTGGGAGCCGTTAATCATGAGGAGGGTTTTCCTCCAATGCCAAAAAATCAACAAAAGCTTGATAAATGTCAACTGGATCAATTGGCAAAATGGGATGAAAATGGAAAACCTAACAACTAATCTTATGAAAAAAAAGATTTTACTCACTTTACTCAGCCTGTTTTTTACAACGGTTATTTTCTGCCAGGGTGAGTTATTTGATCTTCTTTCAGAACCAGAAGAGGAAACGACAGAATTTGTTTATGCCAGCTTTAAAGCTACCCGAATTCTAAATGGTCATTCCGTTGAAAGAATGCAGGCAAAACAATTGGATTTCAGAATTCATCATCGTTTTGGCCGACTTAATTCAGGTGCCTACGAATTATGGGGACTTGATCAGGCAAACATACATTTGAGTCTTGAGTATGGCATTACTGACTGGATTATGATTGGGGTGGGCAGGGGTACATATGAAAAAACTTTCGATGGCTTTACAAAAATAAGCTTACTGAGGCAATCCAAAGGAAAGAGAAGCGTTCCCCTATCCCTTTCCTATTTCTTTTCTACTGATATTAAAACGATTCGATGGACAAACCCGGATCTTGATTATCCCTTATCATCCCGCTTTTCATATGTCCATCAGCTATTAATAGCCAGAAAATTTAATGAAAATTTTTCTTTTCAAATTTCACCTACATTGGTTCACCGGAACCTGGTAGCAACTTTACTGGATCCGAATGATATCTTTGCCTTAGGTGCCGGAGGAAGGTATAAACTAACTTCCCGTATAAGCCTGAATGCGGAGTACTATTATGTTTTTAAACCCGAAAAAGAGTATTTAAACCAGCCGATATACAATCCCCTGAGTATTGGTTTTGATATTGAAACCGGAGGTCATGTTTTTCAGTTGATTTTCACCAACTCTCTTGCCATGATTGAGAAAGGTTTTATTACCGAAACTACAGGTAATTGGGGAAATGGGGATATCCATTTTGGTTTTAATATATCCCGGGTGTTTGCATTTTAACCATCCGGTATAGCATTTCCCGGAATATTAATCCTCTTCTTTCTGAAACAAATCATTATGACACTTGTTAATACTTTACTAAAGTATTGATTATGAAAATAAGAATTACCATCCTCTTGCTCATGTTGTTGGCTTTCAATATGAATGCACAAAAATATCTTTCAGATAATGGATATATATATTTCTTTTCTGAAACTCCTGTTGAAGACATCAAGGCAGACAATTTTAATGTAAGTAGTGCCATTGATACAGAAACCGGAGAAATAGTTTTTAAGGTCCCGGTTAAATCCTTTGAATTTAAGAAAAAGCTGATGCAGGAGCATTTCAATGAGAATTACCTGGAATCGGATCAATTCCCAAATGCCTCCTTCAAAGGTAAAATTGTAAATCTTTCCGAAGTTGAATTTTCCAAAGATGGAAGATATAAAGCTGTGGTTGAGGGCCGGTTAACCATTCATGGTGTCACAAAAGAGGTGAAGGAAGAGGGCCAGATTGATGTGGGAAACGGTAAGATATATGCGAAAGCAAATTTCTATGTTGCCCCGGCCGATTATGAAATAAATATCCCCAGGCTTGTCAGAAAGAAAATTGCAGAAAGTATTATGATCAGTGTGGATGTAAAATATAATCCGGCAAAATAAATGGGCAGGAGCCTTTACTTCATTCCAGGTTTTTTTGTTAAATCCCTGATTACCACACTGGCAAGACATATCCCAAAGGAAGCCGGCATATAGGAAATGGTTCCTACATTTGACTTTTTATTTTTCTCTCCTTCAACGAGCTGAACAGCACTTGAGTCAACATTCTCAGGTGAAAAAACCACCTTAAATCCTTTCCGGACACCCATCCGGTTCAGCTGCTTTCGGATTGCATGCGCAAGTCGACAGTTATAGGATTTTGAAATATCTGTAATTTCTATTTTGGTTGGATCATACTTCCCTCCACTTCCCATTGAACTTACCAGGGGATACCCTTTTAGATAGGTTTTATACAAAAGAAATATCTTGGGAGATAAAGTGTCTATGGCATCGACTACATAATCATATTTTGTATGTAAAAGTTCATCTATTTTTTCGTCTTTTACAAAATCCCGGATTTTATAAATTTTCATTTCCGGATTAATATCCAACAATCTTTGCTCCAGGACATCTGTTTTAAACCTGTTTTCAGTACTCTGAAGAGCAATTAACTGCCGGTTTAAGTTAGATGGATTTACCTTGTCTCCATCTACAATGGTCATATTTCCAACTCCTGCCCTGCATAGCATTTCAGCGGCATAGGCCCCCACTCCACCTAATCCAACTACCAGAACATGGGATTTTTGAAGCTTTTCAATGGCTTCCTTCCCCATTAACAGGGCGGTCCGGCTTTGCCATTCTGGGATTTCATTCATGAAAAAGAAAATTAAAATTTCCGGTAATAAATTCCTTTAAATCCTTTATCTCTATCATATAATATTCCGCAACTTGCCTGTATAACTCAGGAATAGGCGTTTTCCCATCATCACTTTCGATAAACAATTTAGAGAGAGGCGTCAGGGCGAGAACCTGTTTTGACTTGCCGGGTTTTTTCAGAAGGCGCTCTCCGACAGATAGATAAATACCCTGTTTAACCAGGGATGCCGCCATTTCAGGACTGGAATCAAAACCATGTATTATCCATTTTTGCTGAGGTTTAATTTGATTTTTGATTTCCAGTAATTCTTCAAAGGCCCTCACACAATGAATGATTAATGGTTTATGAACCTCTTCGGATAATCGAATATGTTCTATAAAGATTTCTCTTTGAAGCGATAAATCTTTTTCTTTGAATTTATCCAGTCCCGTTTCTCCAATAAAAAGCACTTTTTGATTCCCGGCAATTGTTAGCAGGTTATTGTAAAGATTCTTTTTATCCGGATACTCATGAATATACCAGGGATGCAATCCAATGCTTAAAAGAAGGTCATTTTGATTCTCAAAATTATCCTGAGGAAACAGGTTATATATTCGAAAAATTCCTTTTTCCCGATAAGCGTGATGCGAATGGATATCAATATAATCTCTATTATCTGGAGAAAAATTCATTTATGCCAGGACTTCAATTGCTTTTTCCATTCTTTGAATTGTTTCTTTTTTCCCGAGCAATTCTGCAATATCAAAAAGATGCGGGCCTTTTGATGTTCCTACAAGACAGAGTCTCCATGCGTTCATCACGGCTCCCATTCCCCATTCATTTTCTTCAATGGCAGATTTTATCTTTTCTTCGAGATATTCAGACTTGAAATTATCAGTTGAATCAAGAATCCGGATTAATTCCTTCATAATTTCAGGAGTGTTTTCCTTCCATCTTTTTTTCACAATTGCCTGGTCATATTCCACAGGAGCCTGGAAAAAGAAATCAGAATGATCCCAGAAATCCGACACAAAATCAGCCCTTTCTTTTACCATATCCACTACTTTTCTGACAAAATCATCCTCTTTTGAAATACCTTTATGGCTGAGAAATTCCTGGTAATCAGACAGCAGCTTATCGGTTGAGCGCATTTGTAAATATTGATGGTTGTACCATTTGGCCTTATCGGGATCAAATTTTGATCCCGCCTTACTTACTTTTTCCAGATTGAAGTGCTGGATCAGCTCATCCAGGCTGAAAAGTTCCTTTTCTGTGCCTGGATTCCAACCCAGGAAGGCCAGAATATTCAGACAGGCCTCTGGAAAATAGCCTGCCTCCCGGTATCCGGGTGATATTTCTCCCGATTCCGGATCTTTCCAGTTAATAGGGAAAACAGGGAATCCACCCTTATCTCCATCCCGTTTACTGAGTTTTCCTTTTCCTGTCGGTTTTAAAATTAAGGGGAGGTGGGCGAACTGAGGCATTTCTTTTTCCCATCCCAGGGCTTTATAAAGGGAAATGTGCAGCGGTAGTGATGGAAGCCATTCTTCTCCTCTGATCACATGACTAATTTTCATTTTATAATCATCAACCACATTTGCAAGATGATAGGTCGGCATCCCGTCTGATTTAAACAGGATCTTATCATCCAGGCTTGAAGAATTGAAATCCACCTTTCCCCGGATGATATCATCCATTGAAATAACTTCATTCTCTTCAAACTTAAACCGGATTACATAGGATTTGCCACTCTCTATCAGGTCACATACATTACCTTCAGGGATTGCCAGGGAATTATTCAAAGAATTCCTGATCCTGAAATTATAGGTGAAGGTTTCTTTTTTTAATTCATATTCTTTTCGAAGGGCATCCAGTTCTTCCGCTGTATCAAAAGCATAATAAGCCTTTCCTGCAGCCACAAGCTGAAGGGCAAAATCTTTGTATATCTCTTTTCTTTCCGATTGCCGGTAAGGCCCATATTCTCCATTTGCCCCTATTCCCTCATCCGGGAATATTCCGCACCACTTTAGTGATTCAAGTATATAATTTTCAGCACCTTCAATATACCTTGCCTGATCGGTATCCTCAATTCTCAGGATAAAACTTCCTTTCTGGTTTTTTGCAAAGAGGTAATTAAACAAGGCTGTTCGGAGACCTCCTATATGCAAGGGTCCTGTTGGGCTGGGAGCAAAGCGTACTCTAACCGGTTTATTTGTCATTTTTTAATATTTTAAACAAATATAATAAAAACGGTCAGGGAATATTCTTAGCTGAAAGCTAAATGATTTCAAAAAGGATTTCCAGATCTGCACTACCTGAATAATTTTGGATTATCCGGTAGGGGAAATGGTTCTATAATTCTCCGATACTGACTAATTCCACATCAAAAGTTATATCTTCCTTGGGTGGAATAAATGGAAATAAACCCCCTTCACCATAAGCCAGGTCAGCAGGTATTACAAACTGGTATTTTTCCCCTTCCCGCATTAATATTAAACCTTCTTCAAAACCTTCAATTAAAGAACTTTCATTAGATCCGGGGAAAAACTCAGCAACCTGTCCTTTTTTTACGGAAGAGTCAAAAATGGTTCCATCCTCCAGGTAACCGGTATAATGAACCTTGACCAGGTTTCCTGAAATAACTTTTTCATTTTCAGTGGTTACAACGGGATAATAAATCAGGCCCGAATTGGTCTTTTCAGGAATAATACCCTGGGTATCGTAAGGCTCAACGGGTATTCCGGGATATAATTCAACCAGTTCAATTTCATAGATCAGAGTTGAATATGCTTCAACCGGACCATTTATCTGACCCCCAAAAGCAAGTACAGAAGGAATAATAATAGTCGCTTTCCCACCCAGTTTCATATTCTCCACTCCTTCATGCAAGCCGGTAATCGTATTATCGTTCCTTAAAATGAATTTATAGGGTTCGCCTAATGCTTCAGAAGAACCTACCTGCGTACCATCTATCAGGGAGGCAGTATACTCAATTGCTACGGTGTCGTTCAGTACGGCCTTTGAACCAGTGCCTTCAAGCTCCTCAATATAATATAAGCCGGTCCATGAAGGTTGTGTTAAAATATCATTTGCTATTATATAATTTGCAATTTCCCTTTTTTCATCATCCTCTGTTCTAAACTCATCATCTTTAAGACAGGAAGTCAGGCTGAAAATGGCAGCAAATAATAAAATTCCTGCTGGTATAAAAGTTCGTTTCATTTGTATTTAATTTATTATAATTGAAATAGAAAGCCTGCAAAAGTTTAATTTGAAACTATCCTCATTTCAACTTTCACTTTCGAAAAGCCAGATCGCAAAGCTACCAACTTTCTTTTAAATTATTTTAATTTTCAAAAAAAAATCAAAAGCTTACAAATACAAGCTTCCGGGAATAAAAAAATGCTTGTTAATATCAGTTAAATGAACCTGAAATTCATTTTTAAATAAAAAAATAATCACAAAACAGACTTCATTTTATTTGTGTCCCAATTCATTGATATCGCGGTTTTCCAGATAGATAAGATTGGTTTCTTTCAAAACAGAATTGATCATGGCTTTCCCAACCAAAGTAGTGGTGGTAACCTGGTTAGGGAATAAGAGTTTAAGCAGCGGAAATAAGGGAGTGGAAATGATATATAAAAGCCGGTAAAGTTTTGTTCTTGATTTTATCCCTCTTTGAGGCTGAATAAAACCCGGCCGGAACATCAGGGCTTTACGAAATCCGAGTTTTAAAATATCATTTTCTGTCTTTCCTTTAACATTCGCCCATTTCATCCTGCTGTTCTCGCTGCTTGATGTTCCTGTTCCGGAAACATAATTAAATACCATTCCGGGATTTAATCTGAACAATGTTTCTGCCATATGTAAGGTAAGATCATAGGTAATTTTTTTATACTGTTCCGAACTTACACCTGCAGAGGAAATCCCAAGGCAAAAAAAACAGGCATTGTATTTTTTTAAATCCTGCTCCAGCGGGCTGAGATCATAGAAATCATCCGGGATTATTTCTTTAAGTTTAGGGTGAGTCATACCTATCGGACGTCGGTTTAAAATAAGCACTGATTCCACTTCCGGGTGATCCAGGCATTCCAGTAATACAGCTTTTCCCACCATTCCGGTCGAACCTGTTATGATAGCATTGATTTTCATAATTAAGATTTACTTTTTAATTAAAACAGGCTGATAGTCATAATGTTTCATAAAACAATGGAAATCTGTTTTATCAGGTCAGGCTTTTTTATGGGTTTGGAAATATATCCATTACAGCCGGCAGCTAATATTGCTTTCTTTTCATTTTGCATGGCATAGGCTGTTTGTGCGATTACAGGTAAACGGGGGTGAGATTCCCGGATTTTCTCAATCACCTGGTAGCCATTCATAACAGGCATATTTATATCAAGGAGAATAACATCTGGTGTTTCCGTTTTTATCATCTCCACCAGTTTTAATCCATTTAAGGCATGCTTGATAACTGCTCCTGTATCCTCCAGGTATTCTTCCAGCAGCAGGTAGGAAGAAAGATCGTCTTCAGCAATGTATATTATAATACCTTCAAAATCTTTTTTCTTTAAACCCGTTGAATTATCCTGCATCTTTTCCTCCCCATCCTGCAATTTAAAGGGTAATTCAAAGTAAAATGCAGAGCCCTTATTCAAAGCAGACTCTACCCATATTCTTCCTTGTAAAAGTTCAACAATTGCTTTTGTTATACTTAATCCCAGACCGGTTCCTTCTCTTATACCTGAATTATCGACCTGTGTAAATCTCTTAAATATCTTATCCAGATTTTCTTCACCAATACCAATTCCTGTATCCTTAATATAAAACTGTAAAAAGGAATCCAATTCATAATACACCACTTTGTAACCGATTTCAACTTCCCCAGTTTCGGTAAATTTAATCGCATTTGAAATCAGATTATATAAAATTTGCCTGAACCGGGTATTGTCCGTTTCAAATGAAAGTTTATTAAGTTTTTTATTAGGAACAAATTTAAGTTCTAATTTGGGTTTTAATTTTCTGATTTTTGAATTTTCGAGATTTTCCAGAACTTCCCGTATGGATTTATCAATATCGCAGTTTTTTAAATTCAGGCTGAGCTGATTGGATTCTATTTTTGAAATATCGATTATATCGTCAATGATTCTGAGCAGTTGCTCTCCGGAGTGAGTAATATTTAAAATGAATCTTTCCTTTTTTTCAGGATTAAGATCTTTTGTACCCAGAATTTCAGAGAATCCTAAAATCGCATTCATTGGTGTCCTTATTTCATGACTCATATTGGCGAGGAATGCAGATTTCAATTTATCACTTTCTTCGGCCTGTTCTTTTGCCCGTTTCAGATCGCTGTTTATTTCCTGTATCTTCTCCAGCTGCTCCCTGATTCTTTCCTGATTTTCCCTCAAGCCGGTCACATCTGTTATAAATCCTTCTAATCTTGTGTATTCCCCATTTTCACCCTTTATTCCCAGTCCCTTTTCAAAAACCCACTTAATCTTTTCCGATTTGGTGATGATTCGGTATTCAATGGTAAAACTATCTCCGGTATTTAGGGCTTCATTAATTTCTGATTTAACTCTTTGCCTGTCATCAGGGTGAATCAGATCATTAAAGCTCAATATTTTATTCTTAAGTAATTCATCCCTGGTATAATCTGAAAGATTTTGAATTCCGTCATTCAGATACTCCATGGTCCAATCATCATCGTTTTTACATCTGTAAACCACTCCCTGAAGATTTGCAATAAGATTTTTTAAGGTGGTCTGGCTTTCCTCTAATTCTTTTGCAGTGATTAACTTGGAGATAAAAATGGATGCCTGTGAGACAAATGCTTCTATCAGGTTAGTTTTTAATTCTCCCGATTGTTTTGATCTGATAATGGTAAAATTACCAAAGAGACCTTCCTGGTATCTCATGGAAATAGAATGGATATCTTTGAATCCGAACAAATCCTTAAATGCTTTTCCTGCTTTCGAAGATATCTTACCGTTTGAAAGTGATGAGACATCATCGGTTAACCGGGTTAATTTGCCCTCAGCCAATTGCCGCGTCAATCCGCTTTTAGACAAATGGCCGGTCATTCCTTCTAATTTGATTCCCAGCAGGGAGGTGATATTCTGCAAAAGTTTTAATCCCCTGATTTTTTTGACAGTCCACTGATCTGTTGAATCCTCAAACTCTGAAAAGGTAAGGATTACATTCTCATTCTGTAAATGAAATAATGTATCTGATACGTAA
>CBDUPM010000065.1:0-9549 GCA_965369105.1 uncultured Bacteroidales bacterium
AAGTGACGATAAAACCTTTTTGCATTTTATAAAAAAAATTCCTGGCCTCCCAGGTTAAAATCATTCCAAATAATAAATAATATCTGATTTGTTTTGTTATTCGAATAACAATACTTATTTTTGTGCCATCTGAGGTGCCGGCTTACTGTCACCAAGGAATCAAAATAATAATCTGATCCCCAGGAAGTCTGAAGGTAAAGAGAAAAAAAAATTTACATAGTATTCCTTCCGGAGATCGCTAAATCTGAATAAATGATTTACGATCCTCAAAAATATGAAATAGCGGATGAAGCCATGAAGCCATTCATCTCTGAAAATGAGATATGGAATTTCATCAATAAAACCAAGGCAAGCCCTGAAAGAGTCAGGGAAATTATCGCCAAATCGCTGAATAAAAACCGATTAAGTCTGGAAGAAACGGCTGTCTTAATTAATGCCACTGATCCTGAGCTTGTTGAAGAAATTAAGCAGGGTGCCAGAACCCTGAAAGAGCAGGTCTACGGAAAGCGAATTGTTTTATTTGCACCCTTGTATGTAGGAAATCTTTGCACCAATAATTGCAGTTATTGTGGATTCCGGACTTCAAACAAAGATCAAAAACGAACCACACTGGGTAAAAATGATCTTATTAAGGAGGTGGAAATGCTGGAGGATGCCGGGCAAAAACGTCTCATTCTTGTATATGGTGAACACCCGGAATATAATCCTGAATTTATTGCCGAAACGGTAAAAACGGTTTATAATGTTAGAAAAGGAAATGGGGAAATAAGAAGAGTCAATATAAATGCAGCTCCCCAGAGTATCGAAGGATTCAAAACCATTAAAGAAGCAGGGATAGGCACCTACCAGGTATTCCAGGAAACCTATCACAGAAAAGCCTACGCTGAAGTCCACAAAGGCGGACAAAAGCGCAATTATGATTATCGCTTAACAGCCCTTGATCGTGCACAGGAAGCAGGAATAGATGATGTTGGAATAGGTGCATTGTTTGGATTATACGACTGGCGTTTTGAGGCCCTGGCCCTGGTGCGTCATGTAAATCATTTTGAAGCGGTATATAATGTAGGTCCTCATACCATTTCCTTCCCACGGATTAAAAAGGCAAGTAATATTGAAATTAATAAGGAATACCAGGTAGGGGATGAAGATTTCACGAAAATGGTGGCTATCCTGAGACTTGCCGTTCCTTACACAGGTCTTATTCTAACAGCCAGGGAACCCGCAGAGGTAAGAGATGAAGTTTTATCCTTCGGTGTATCCCAGATAGACGGGGGGACAAAAATAGAAATGAAGGCTTATTCTTCTGATAAAAAAGAACAGGATTTAAATGCTGAGCAATTTGAGATCAATGATGACAGGAGTTTGAATGAAGTAATGAATGATCTTATCGGTAAATCCTATATCCCCTCTTTTTGCACAGCCTGTTACCGAAATGGAAGAACGGGGGAGCATTTTATGGAATTTTCAGTTCCCGGATTTATAAAGCGGTTTTGCACTCCGAATGCCCTGTTAACCCTCGCAGAATACCTTGAAGATTATGCCCCGGCCAATACAAAAATAAAGGGTTATAATCTGATTGAAAAAAGTCTTGCAGAATATGAGGATGAAAGATTTAAGAATAAACTGGTCGACAGATTGGAAAAAGTAAAAGAAGGAGAAAGAGATTTGTATTTTTAATACTATCGGATCGTATGAGAATTGAAAAAGATATGTTGGGTGAACTGACTATTCCGGAAGACGTACTTTATGGAATACATTCCCTCAGAGCCAAAGAAAATTTTCCGGATAAATCTCCATTTCATCCCGACTGGTATAAGGCAGTCGGGAAGGTGAAGCTTGTTTGCTACCAGACTTATGATAAATTCAAAAATGCAGTAACAGAAAAACATCCGGAATTAGTTAAAATTTTAAGAATAATGCCGGATGAGGCTATAAATGCCTTATCAAAGGCAGCCTTTGAAGTATCTGAAGGCCTGCATTATGATAATTTTATAGTTCCCGCTGTACAAGGAGGAGCAGGAACCAGTATTAATTTGAATATCAATGAGATAATTTGCAATCGTGGCTTAAAGAAGCCTGGAGAATATGAGTTTCTGCATCCCATTGAATCTGCCAACATTTATCAATCTACTAATGATGTTATTCCTACATCACTTAGCCTGGTGATAATGGAAAAACTTAATATTCTTGAAGGAACTATCAATGATCTGCGCAGTCAAACCGAAAGCCTGGAGACCCGGTACAGGAACTCCTTAAGACTTGCGTATACCCAGCTTCAACCCGCCATACCTTCAACATGGGGAAGCCTTTTCAGCACCTACAGCGATATGCTTTCACGTGACTGGTGGAGAGTGAGCAAGTGTTTTGAAAGAATCAAACAAGTCAACCTGGGCGGAGGGGCAATTGGTACCGGACTTTCCATCCCGCGCTACTATATTATGGAGGTTGTTCCTGCCTTAAAAAAGCTTACCGGATTGCCCATTACCCAGGCTGAAAACCTTTGTGATGCCACCTCCAACCTGGACAGTTTTGTTGAAGTACATGCAATATTAAAAACCCATGCTGTGAACCTGGAAAAAATGGCCGGAGATTTACGGCTGCTTTCATCCGGTTTAAACCAGCCACCGGAATTAAAGCTTCCTGAAAAGCAAACCGGATCTTCCATTATGCCCGGAAAAATTAACCCGGTGATCCCTGAGTACATTATTTCAGCTTCACATGAAATATATTCAAATGATCAGTTAATAACCCAACTGGCAGCACAGGGTCAGCTGGAGTTAAATGCCTATATTCCATCTATTGGAAATGCATTGCTGAAAAGTCTTGACTTATTGATCTCCATGAATCAGAGTTTTTTGATCAATCTATTATCCGGGATTGAAATTGACATAAAAACTTCAAAGGAAAAATTAATGCATAGCCCCGCTATAACCCTGGCTATTGCGCATATAATAGGATATAACCAGGCATCAGAACTTGCCAAAAAAATGAAGGATATGTCCATGGATATTATCCAGGCCAACAAAGAACTCAAAGTAATAGATCCAACTTTATTGAAACAATTACTCCTGCCTGAAAAGCTCCTTAAAAAAGGTTTTACTATGAGCGATTTACATGATGCAAACCCAAATAAAAAAGTATAAAAGTGAAAGGAAGAGAAGCCCGTCCACATATTGGAATTTTTGGGAGAAGAAATAATGGAAAGAGCTCCCTCATAAATATTCTTGCCGGGCAGGAAATAGCCATAGTTTCAGATGTTGCAGGAACTACTACTGATCCGGTAAAGAAATCCATTGAAATTCCGGCAATTGGACCTGTGGTTTTGATAGATACAGCCGGTATGGATGATAAGGGTGAACTTGGGACAAAACGAACCCGCAGAAGTCGTGAAATTATTAAATCCATCGATCTGGCACTCCTTGTAATTACCTCCAACGATTTTTCGGTAAAGGAAGAAAAAATCATTGCTGAATTTCAAAAATGGGACGTTCCTTTTATTATCGTACATAATAAATCGGACCAACAGGGTTTAAACAGCGGTTTATCAGAAAAGCTTATTAAAAAATATCAAATTCCGGTAATCGACTTTTCCAGCCATAAGCCAACAAATAAGCAATCCCTGATAAATACCATACAAAAAACCATTCCGGAAACCGCTTACCTTGCTAAATCGCTTGTGGGAGATATTATTTCACAGGGCGACCTGGTTTTATTAATCACACCTATTGACGATGAAGCTCCTGAAGGCAGGCTGATACTGCCTCAGGTTCAGGCAATAAGAGATATTCTTGACAATGATGCCGTTGCAATTGTTGTGAAGGAAAGAGAAGTGGACAGTCTGTTAAAGAAACTTCAACCCAAACCTGCCCTGGTAATAACCGACAGCCAGGTTTTTCAAAAAGCAGACGCCTCCATTCCTGAAGATATTCCTCTCACAAGTTTTAGTACTGTTTTAGCCCGTTATAAAGGAGATTTTGAGAATTACCTGCAAGGGACACCCAAACTGGATAGCCTGAAAAATGGAGATAAAGTTCTGATCCTTGAATCCTGCACCCATCACGTTTCATGCGATGATATAGGACGTATAAAAATCCCCAGATGGTTATCTGCATTCACGGGTCAGGAATTGGAGTTTGTAGTGGTTTCGGGATTAGATAAAGTACCCGGAGAAATGACAGATTATGCAATGCTAATTCAATGTGGCGGATGCATGATAACCAGGAAACAGCTGATTAACCGCCTGAAACCTGCTATTGATGCCGGAATACCGGTTACCAACTATGGAATGGCAATTGCTTATATGCATGGAATTTATAAAAGAGCTATATCCCCTTTCATAAAGATGGATGATGTTGAAATGAATTATTTGTAGAAAATGCTGAAAGATATACTGGAAAAAAGTGAATACGGAAAAGAGGACCTGATAGCTATGCTGGCCTCTGAGGGTAAGGATAAGGAACTGCTGTTTAAGAAAGCGCTTGAAATCAAGACCCGGGAAGTGGGTAATAAAGTTTTTTTCCGGGGACTTGTGGAATTTTCTAATATCTGTTCAAAAAATTGCCTGTATTGTGGTATCAGAAAGGATAATTCCAGGGTTAAACGTTTTAATCTGGAGGATAAAGATATCCTGGAAGCAGCAAAATTTGCTTTTGATAATAATTACGGGAGTTTCGTAATGCAGTCCGGTGAGATTGAATCACCTGTATTTACAAACAGGATTGAAAATCTTATCCGGCAAATTAAAAAATTATCAGATGGAAAATTAGGGATTACTCTTTCCCTGGGTGAACAGTCGTCCGAAACTTATCAAAAATGGTTTGATGCAGGAGCACACCGTTATCTTCTTCGAATAGAAAGCTCAAATAAAAAATTATATGAAAAATTGCATCCTAATGATCGCTTTCATCGTTTCGAAAGGAGAACAGAATGCCTGAATTCATTAAAAACGATTGGCTATCAGACAGGTACAGGTGTAATGATCGGATTGCCTTTTCAGAATTTAGGGGACCTCGCAGATGATCTGCTTTTTATGAAAAATATGGATATTGACATGGTGGGCATGGGACCCTATATTGAACATAAAGAAACCCCTTTATGGGAGTATAAAGAGGAATTAATTCCATTAAAAGCCCGCTTCGACCTGTCTTTGAAAATGATCGCCGCCCTTAGGATACTTATGAAAGATATAAATATAGCTGCAGCAACCGCCCTCCAGGCTATTGATCCCCTGGGACGGGAAAAAGCAGTAAAAGTAGGAGCCAATATTATTATGCCCAATATAACCCCGGGATTATTCAGAAATGATTATGCACTTTACGAAAATAAACCTTGTGTGGATGAAGAACCAGAGGAATGCAAGCACTGTCTGGATGTAAGGATTAAACTGGCAGACGCGGAAATTGGCTACGGGGAATGGGGAGATTCCCGACACTTTTTTAAAAGAAATATGGAAATGAAAGAATGAGAGGGAAATCTGTTTTCAAGATTCACTGAATCAGGAAATCACCTTTTTAATAAAATCATTCAATCACTAAAATTTAACTTTAAGTTAATTACAAATTAAAACAATAACAATATAATTTCTGTCAGATTAATTTTTAATAAAGTATATTTGCGAGATTTTTAAAACGAAATAATAAGAAGAAGGATGAGTGAATTTTTAAATTTAGTTAGTGAGAAGAAAGTTAAAATCCCGGCCGAAGTTCTGGATATGTTGAGTAAAGCCAAAAGCCTTACTTTATTTAAAACCCATGAAGAACTGGTTGCTGCATCTACTATGGGGAAAGAAAATGATTATTTCGAAGTGAAATATGACACTCCCGGTAAGGGATTATATACTGAAGCGATTATCCATAAAGTGAAAAATGGAATTTCTGCAAATTATACGGAAGCCTATATGCGCAGAAGGGATCCTAACACCATGGTGATTGCGGATGACCTTCCGACCGATAAAATCAGATTTAGTGAGAGGTTTAACTATGAATTTAAAGATTTAAAAGGGGAAACATTTGACTGGTTATCCGCACAGGATTTAGGCGTTTTCTTTTATTTCGCGGGTTCCCAGGGCATAGGCTCATGGGGAATTGCAATTGTTCCTTCAAATGCAGGATTCTTTGCCCTCGGTCTGGCCATGCTCCAGCGATTAGTTCATCCCGATGAAATTGAAAAATCCTTATCCATCGATTCTATCATTTATGTCGCTCCTCCTTTCAGGCATACTCATTTTGATGGTAAGCAAATTGTGGTGCATAACCGAACCGAGCATGTACACGAAGTTTTTTCATATAACTTATATCCCGGACCCAGTGCAAAAAAAGGCCTTTACGGAGTCCTCCTTGATATTGGAGAGAAAGAAAAATGGATAACCGCTCATTGCAGCACCGTCATGGTTAAAAGTCCTTACGATAATATTACCACTTTTATGCACGAAGGTGCCAGTGGCGGGGGTAAAAGCGAGATGCTTCAGAGTCTTCAACGTGAGCCTGAAGGTCATATCCTGATTGGCGATAATACCATAACAGGAGAGCAAAGGATGATCAATATTCCTTTTTTATGTTCATTTAACCCGGTTACGGATGATATGGCACTGGTTCCCCCTTCCATACAAAGAGACAACGGGAAAATTTCTGTTTTAGACGCTGAAAACGGATGGTTTATCCGGGTGGACGGTGTTAATAACTATGGGGATGAACCTACTCTTGAAAACCTCACCATAAATACAGAAAAAGATTTATTATTCCTGAATATTGAAAGTAAACCAGGATGTACAGCACTGATATGGGATCATATTGAAGATGAACCGGGAATAAGTTGTCCAAACCCAAGGGTGATCATTCCCAGAAAATCAGTTCCGCGGGTAATAGAAGGGGCAGTAAACGTGGATGTCAGAAGCTTTGGAGTCCGTGCTCCTGTTTGTACTCAGGAAAATCCTTCTTATGGTATTATCGGACTATTCCATATTCTTCCACCGGCGCTTGCATGGTTGTGGAGACTGGTTTCACCCCGTGGTCATGCCAATCCAAGTATTGTTTCCACCGACGGAGGAATGGGAAGTGAAGGAGTGGGCTCATACTGGCCTTTTGCGACGGGAGAAAAAGTGAATCACGCCAATCTGTTGCTGAAACAAATCTTAAAGTCTCAAAGGACCAGATTCACGCTTACTCCTAATCAACATATTGGAGCATGGCATGTAGGATTTAAACCCCAGCTTTTGATGAGAGAATATCTTACCCGCAGGGGAAATGCCAAATTGCGTTCAGACCAGTATCAGCCTGCCAGGTGCCCGCTTTTGGGATATGAGTTAAACTATCTGACAATTGAAGGTGGTAAAATTCCCACCCGTTTCCTGAAGGTTTACCGACAGGACCAGGTTGGCGTGGAAGGATATGATGCGGGTGCAGAAATGTTGTTCGAGTTTTTCAGACAGCAACTGCCGCAGTACCTGAATTCTGATCTGAAAAAGAAAGGTCGCAAGATAATTGAAGCATGCCTGGATGGAGCTGAGGTAGATGATTATCTGAATATGATACCCATGGATTACACCTACAGCTTTAAAAATACCTTTATTGATTAATTCCATATCCACGGTCTCCGGATCGTGGACTTTTCTCAACTTTTCCCCAGATTCTTTGTTAAAGTATTGTCTGAAAAACAATACCTTATGAAATCCGCTATTATTATTGGAGCCGGAATTGGTGGGATCGCTACTTCCATAAGACTGGCAAACAAAGGTTACCAGGTTCAGGTCTTTGAATCGACCGAAAAACCCGGTGGAAAATTAAATGAATTTAAGCTGGGGGATTATCGTTTTGATTTTGGCCCTTCCCTTTTTACTTTACCTGATCTGGTTCTGGAATTATTTGAGATTTCCGGGAAAAATTATAAAGACTACTTTGAGTTTCAAAAAATGGACCTGGCCTGCCAGTATTTCTGGGAAGATAAAGTCCGTTTGAAAGCCTGGTCCGATCAGGAGAAATTCGCAAAAGAAGCCGGAAAAGTACTGGGGATTAATGAGAAAAACTTAAAAAAATATCTTAAAAGCAACGAAAGAATTTATAAGCTAACTTCTCCGCTTTTCCTGGAAAGGTCTCTTCACAGCATCAAAGGTTTATTTTCGATTGCCAGTTTAAAAGCCGGGTTAAACTTCCACCGGATGAATATATTCACTTCAATGAGCCGGGTGAATAAACGAAAATTAAAAAACCCGAAGTTAGTCCAGCTTTTTAACCGGATGGCAACTTACAACGGTTCGAGCCCTTATAAGGCACCCGGAATTCTGAATATAATCTCCAGTCTTGAACACGGAAGCGGCGTGTATTTCCCGGAAGGTGGAATGTATAGTATAACAAAGTCACTTGTCCGGCTGGCAGAAGAGTTGGGCGTCAAATTCTGTTACAATGAAAAGGTTACAGAAATCCTTCATAAAAGGTGTAAAAACTTCCCGGAATGAATATTTTTCAGATATAGTGGTCAGTAATTCAGATATAGTTCCTACCTACCGGTATCTGTTGCCAAAAATAAGAGAACCAAAAAGAATATTTGAAAGTGAAAGATCGAGCTCTGCCATTGTTTTTTACTGGGGAATTGACCAGAAATTTGATGAACTTGAGCTTCATAATATATTTTTCTCCGATCATTATGAAACAGAATTTGATCATCTTTTTAATAAAAAAGAAATGTTTGCAGATCCCACTGTATATGTTCATGTAAGCACGAAAGCGGAACCAAAAGATGCTCCGGTAGGTAAGGAAACCTGGTTCGTAATGGTAAATGCACCTGCAAATTATGGTCAGGACTGGGATAATATGATTAGTTCTACAAGAGAAAATGTTTTGAAAAAACTGGAACGAAACCTGGATAAAAATATCCGGGATCATATTGAAGAGGAATGGATTCTGGATCCCCGGATCATTGAAGAAAAAACCTTTTCATTCAGGGGATCTCTTTATGGCACCAGTTCCAACTCAAAATTTGCTGCTTTTCTTCGTCACCCAAATTTTAGCACGAAATTAAAAGGCCTGTATTTTGTCGGGGGAAGTGTACATCCGGGTGGAGGAATACCTCTTTGCTTACTGAGCGCAAAAATTGTTGGCGAAATGGTAAATTAAGACTTTCCTCAGAATTACTTTTGATTGAATCTTTCAAGTGCCATCTCCTTGTTCTCCATAAAAAGTATTCTGCCTGTCCGGTTACTTTCGCGAATAAAATCCTTCAGGTTTTTACTTTCAATTCCGGAAAAATCTCCTATAACAGCAAGTCTTTGATTATAATTTGAGAATTTCTGAAGAATTTCTCCGGCTATCCCTGTTTTAAGATCAAAAAAATCCCGAGGTAAATCATTCTTATTGATCAGGATCAAGTCTGCCCCCAGATAACTTGCATTTCCCAACAAATCCACAAAGTCGTCCAAATCTTTTAACAGATTTAACCCGGGTTTTAATTCTGCAATTTTACCCGGTTTATTTTCATGAATCCTTAATTCCATATCATATTGGACCGGTAAATATAAAGAATTGAGATTCCCTTAACCGGTTAAAATTTAATTCCCAG
>CBDUPM010000066.1:0-9533 GCA_965369105.1 uncultured Bacteroidales bacterium
ACTCTTTCCCTGCGTTGATTGGAATACAGCTGGATAAAATTCCTGACGGTTCTGTTATAACTCATCTCTACTTCAAAGGGCAGGGCCGCCAGTCTTTCAATATAAACAGAATCAGGAAAATCGGGTAACAGCGTATCCCCTTCCGGTATGTAGGAAGTATCAATATCATCCATATTTAATTCCTGGTCTACATACCAAAGATTCAATAAGCTATCAAGATTATCGTTAAAACCTGAAATTATAAACGAGCTGGGGATATCGAGAGTATCCGCTTCATCTCCCTGGCTAAAGCTCTTCATTGAGGAGCATAAAACCAACATGCTCAATATACAAACTAATCCCTTCATTCTGTTCTTCTTTGATATGATTAAAATGATATACTGGCCCTCATGCCCAAAGAATTAAAGGGACTTAAGGGAGTATAAATCCCGGTAGGTTCAATATGAATAGAAAGATCGGTACTTACATCCCAGTCGAACATATGGGCATCCACTGATGCATCCACAAGTTGCAGGAGATAAAAACCAACGGTGCTGATGATACTCAGGTCCCTCCATCTTTGATAATATTCCTTTCCTGTAATCAATTGATCTTCCGTTATATTCGTAACTTCAAAATATTTCAGCTCATAGTCCGGATCTTTAAGCTTGGACCTTAAATCATTATAATACTTGTTATTTCTGTCGATAAAATATCCAAGGGTTCCGAACCCGGCATAAATTATGGGAACTTTCCATATCTTTTTATTGTAAATCTGCCCGAGACCCGGCAGTAAAGCTGAATAAAGAACAGCCTTTTTGGGATCATGAAAACTGGTATCAATCACCTCTTCCTGCTCCTGTGCCTCAATAATAATGGTGTCATTACTGTGACGCTCATTCATTGGAGGACCGGTCTGACCAAATAATCCCGAAAAGTTAAAAAAGAAAACAGAGCTAACAAGACCGAATAATAGTTTCTTCTTTATTGTGGTTAGAAACTCAGGCATTGAGTTTATCAAGTATGGCAATAATTCTTTCAAGGTCTTCATCAGATTTAAAGGAGATAACGATCTTACCCGCACCTTTATTGTTTCTTCGAAAGTCAACATCCGAACCGAATTGCTTTGCCAGATGATCCCTGAGTTCAGAATAGTTTTGCTTTTCAGTTTCGACCTTTCCTGCCTCATCCTTTCCTGAAGTTTCCAATTGTGCATTTCTGACCAGTTCTTCCACTTTACGAACGGATAATTCATTTTTCAGAATTTTGGCATAAATACTTAGCTGCAAGGATGGATCCTCAAGGTTTACAAGAGCCCTGGCATGCCCCATGCTAATTTTACGGTCTTTTATCCCAATTTGTATATCTGCCGGCAATTTCAAAAGCCGAAGGTAATTGCTAATTGTAGATCTTTTTTTCCCAACCCTGTCGGACAGGTTTTCCTGGGTTAGCTTAACTTCATCAATAAGTCTTTGGTAGCTGATGGCTATTTCAATGGCATCCAGGTCCTCCCTTTGAATATTTTCCACTAATGCCATTTCAAGCATATTTGCGTCATTGGCACTTCTGATGTAGGCGGGAACTGTTCTTAAACCAATCATCTTAGCTGCCCTGAATCTTCTTTCCCCGGTAATCAACTGGTATTTTCCGTCTTCTGTAAGACGCACGGTTACAGGTTGCACCATACCCAGTTCTTTAATTGAATCGGCAAGTTCGTTTAAGGCCTCTTCATCAAATATTGTTCTTGGTTGCCAGGGATTAGCCTCAATTTTCTTTATAGAAATTTCATTTACAGCTGCTACCTTGTCCTGCATCTGATCAGCCCCTGCATCGTCAATCAGGGCTCCCAAACCTCTGCCTAATGCATTTTTCTTTGCCATATTTTATTCAATAATTTTTTCTTCGTTTTTCAATTCGGTTTGATTATTCTTTTGCAGGATTTCCCTTGCAAGATTCAGATAGCTAATGGCCCCCTTGGATTCTGCATCATACATTATTGCAGGCTTCCCAAAACTGGGAGCTTCACTCAGTTTAATGTTTCTTTGAATAATGGTCTCAAACACCATGTCCTGAAAATGCCTCCTTACCTCTTCAACCACCTGGTTGGAAAGCCTTAGCCGGGCGTCGTACATAGTCAAAAGAAAGCCTTCAATTTCAAGATCAGGATTTAACCTGTTTTGAATAATTTTGATGGTATTTAACAATTTACCCAAACCTTCCAGGGCAAAATATTCACATTGAACGGGTAAAATTACAGAATCGGAGGCAGAAAGTGAATTTACAGTGATTAGCCCCAGGGATGGAGAACAATCTATCAAAACAAAATCATAATCATCCTTCACCTTGTCGATAACGGATTTGAGCCTGTATTCCCTTTCAGGCATATTCAACATTTCAATTTCTGCACCCACCAGGTCAATATGGGAAGGGATCAGATCAAGATTATCGAGTTCTGATTTTAATATGATTCTTTTCGGATCCGCTTCATCAACCAGGCATTCATAAATGCTGGTATTTATTTTTTTCAAGTCAAACCCACTTCCTGAAGTTGCATTTGCCTGGGGATCTGCATCAACAATCAGTACTTTCTTTTCAAGAACTGCAAGACTTGCTCCAAGATTAATGGCAGTAGTGGTTTTTCCCACTCCTCCCTTCTGATTGGCAAGTGATATGACTTTGGCCATGAATATCTCCTTTGGTGTTTTTATTTCAAAATAAGGGATTCAAATTTACTATTTTAAAAATAGAGAGCTTTTTGAAGGCTTTCCTTATTGTAAACATTCAAATCGTAGTTATAAACATCTTATTAACAATTGCATTTTGCAGATTTGAACGGCTTATAGTCCAGTTAAATAGTGATTTCTAAACATAATTGCGCCCAACTTATCCCTCTGAAAAATAAGGGTCAAAATTAAGACTTTTGTTCTGGATTCTTTCATCTATACGCAGAAATTCACTATAAATTGTTATGAATCAAGTATGAATTTTTATCTTAGCCCCTGTCTTTTTTTTTAATATTTAAAGGAAATTTTTTATTTGAATGAATGAACCCTGGGTAGCCATAGTGAATCCTAATGCCGGTGGAGGGAAATGTGAAAGGGACTGGCCTCAGATAAAGGCCATATTCAACCGTTTGTCAGTTGATTATACTCATATCGAGACAAGCAGGAGATTTCATGCTATGGTTATTACCCGGAAATTAATCAGGCAGGGATATAAAAAGTTTATAGTTGTTGGAGGTGATGGCACCCTGAATGAAGTGATAAACGGGGTATTCAACCAGGACCAGGTAATGACCCAGGATATTACCATAGGAATGATCCCGGTAGGAACCGGAAATGACTGGGCCAGGATGTTTTCCATACCCACTGACT
Source organism: uncultured Bacteroidales bacterium (assembly GCA_965369105.1). Classification (GTDB taxonomy): domain Bacteria; phylum Bacteroidota; class Bacteroidia; order Bacteroidales; genus JAGLSB01. The sequence goes on from CBDUPM010000066.1 coordinate 3,354, forward strand.
ATGAAGAAGCGGTCAAAACCCTGCTAAAGGAAAAAACCTTTATTCAGGACGTTGGAAGGGTACTTTTCAACAGCAATGAAAAAGAGGCAAGAAGATACTTTATTAACATCGCCGGAATCGGATTTGATGCCATGGTTACCCGGAAAAGCAATAAATTAAAAGATTCCGGAAGAAGCAGTAAACTCCTTTATTTTTGGAATATTTTTATAGGACTTTTTGGTTACCGGCATTTTCATGCAAGTGTAAATGTTGATGGGGAATTATGTAATTACGATATCTTTTCAATGAATATCGGAATATGTAAATACAGTGGCGGAGGGATGAAGCAGGTACCTGAAGCCATTGCCGATGATGGTATATTTGATTTAACCATCATTAAAAGAATTGGAAAATTTGATGTTATCAGAAGTCTTCCAAAACTGTACAATGGGAAAATTATCCATCACCCGAAGGTTGATTCATTAAACGGCAAAATCATTCGTATTGAGAGTCCCAGGAATATATTCCTGGAAACCGATGGCGAAAGTCTGGGGCATACTCCTTTCGAGTTTACTATTATTCCGAGAAGCATTAAGGTAGTAACTGCCTAATTTCTGATAAATTCTACTTCATAGACTTTATTCCAGTATTTCCCTGTGACAAAGATCCGGTCATTTTCCTTATCGTAAGCAATCCCGTTAAAATAATCTATCCGCGGGTGGCGGTCCTTTTCATCCAGTATGCCACTCATATCAATTTTCCCGGTGATCTTTCCTGTTTCCGGATCAATCATTACGATTTCATGGGTGGTATAACGATTGGCATACAGAACTCCATTTATGAGTTCCAGTTCGTTCAGCTGGGTAACTTCTTTTTCATTATCAAACACTTCAATTTTTCTTTCAACACTGAAATAAGTGGTATCCATAAAATAGATCAGATGGGTACCGTCACTCATCAGGATATTTTTACCGTCATTACATAATCCCCAACCTTCCTTATTCTGGTAGAATATTTTCCTGATTGGCTCAAAACTTCTTTTATCATATACAAACCCAACCTGTTTCCGGTAAGTGACCTGGTAAATTTTGTCTGCAAGGATGGTAATTCCCTCCCCAAAAAATTCGGAGGACAAATTCCTGAATTTAAGAATCTCTCCGGTTTTATAATCCACTTTACGGACTGAAGACTCACCATAATTTCCGGTACCTTCATAAAAATAACCATCTACAAATTCAAATCCTTGTGTATAGGACTTTATATCATGAGGATAGGTATTTATCACCCGGTAGGAATAATGTACCGGTTCGATATCAGATACAATTCTTAAACGCGAAATATGATTTTCATTACTACTGTCTGCAAAATACACTTTACAAAGAAGCCGCAACTCACCGGGATTGAATCTGGAAATATCGATTTCCGCACTTAATCTTCCGCTTGAAAGCTTTGCTAATGGATTATTATCCGCCTGGATAAGAATTGAATCGATTTCCGTTTCGGAAGAATTTGTAAATTCAACTTTCAGCGGCAGTTGTGGATTGATATAGGATTTATCAGAAGGTTGAAGAAGTTTTAATTTTTTGGGACTGGTTTTCTGCATCTTCTTAGCCGGATCCTTGTCTTTTACCCCATTTTGATGGGTGTTGCATGAAGCTAAAAGTGCTACTATCGTTAACAGTGAAAAAACTAAATTTCTCATCAACTAAAGAGTTTTTTAAAAAAGCCCTGTTTACCCTGGGATTTCAGTTTTTTCATCTGCTCTTCAATTCCCGGATTTTCTTCAGGATGGATCATATAATAAATTTCTCCCCAGCCCGGAAAACCACCTACATTCCTGTCATCAATAAAAATTTCAGCATTTACCTTTCTGGATGTGAATTCGGCATCAAATTCCTCTTCAGGATAATTCTTATTCACGGCATAAAATTCAACACCGTTTTTTTTACAGAATTGCACTGCTTCATCCAGCTGCTCACCGGTTCTGATCGTCCAAAGAATCAATTGATGTCCCTTTTTCTGAAGCGCTTTTAAAGTTTCAAAAGCAAACATCATTTCCTTCCCTATATCAGGATATTTGTGCTCTACAATCGTACCATCAAAGTCTACCGCAATTATCATAAACTGTCTGCTTTTAAAAAGAGAAACACAAAGGTAGCAAAAACATTGTTTATGAGTAAAAAAATCATTCCTTACTTAATATAATCCATCCACCGATAAATACCTTTCACCTGTATCATAATTAAAACAAAGAATCCGGGATCCGGAAGGCAATTCCCTGATCTTTTTTCCCACTGCTGCCAGACTTGCTCCCGATGAAATTCCGATAAACAAACCTTCTTTTTTTGCTGCTTCCTGAGCAAACTTAAAAGCTTCTTCTTTTTCCACCTGTATGGTTCCATCCAGAATTTCAGTATGCAGATTTTCAGGAATAAACCCCGCTCCTATTCCCTGGATAGGATGTGGACCCGGATCGCCACCACTGATCACCGGGGATGCAGCCGGTTCTACTGCAAATATCTTTATAGCAGGAAAATTTTTTTTCAGCTCTTTCCCTACCCCGGTAATATGTCCACCTGTTCCTACCCCGGTAATCAGGAAGTCAATTCCTTCAGGAAAGTCATTTAGTATTTCTTTTGCTGTAAATTTTAGATGCGCATCCGGGTTGGAGGGGTTATCAAATTGTGATGGTATCCATGAATTTTCAATGCTTGATTTCAGTTCTTTTGCTTTGGCAATCGACCCTTTCATTCCATCCGCCCTGGGAGTAAGTTCAATTTCAGCACCATATGCGGTCATAATACTTCTTCTTTCCACGGACATAGATTCAGGCATAACCAATATGACCCGGTAACCCTTTACCGCCCCTACCATTGCAAGTCCGATTCCGGTATTTCCACTGGTAGGTTCAATAATCACAGAACCCGGGTTTAAAATTCCGGATTTTTCAGCATCCTCAATCATATTGAGTGCTATCCGGTCTTTAATGCTTCCTCCCGGATTGGCTTTCTCCATTTTCATATAGACCTCATAATCGGATGGAAATAAATTATTTATTCTGATATGGGGGGTGTTTCCAATGGTCTCAAGTATATTTTTTGCTTTCATTCTCTGTTTATTTAAGTTTCTTATTAAAATGAACCCGCTAATAAGGTCTACTTCTATATAATATAATTTAAGGGCTCCTGGAAGTTTTTACTGTCTTTAATAATTGCTTTGTGCTGTCTGTACACCACTGAATGGGGGTCAACGCTTTCCGTAAGCCACACATTACCTCCGATAATGGTATCATGGCCAATGGTCGTATTTCCGCCAAGTATGGTAGCTCCGGCATATATTATCACATTATCTTCAATGGTAGGATGTCTTTTTGTTTTTCGTAAACTCTTTTCAACATAAATAGCTCCCAATGTAACTCCCTGATATATTTTAACATTGTTTTGAATAATTGCGCTTTCCCCAATGACTATGCCGGTACCATGATCGATGAAGAAATTATTCCCTATGCTTGCTCCGGGGTGAATATCAATCCCGGTTTTTCCATGAACATATTCACTCATTACTCTCGGCAATACCGGAACACCTTCTTTATAAAGTACATTGGCCATCCGGTGCACAGCCAGACAGTAAAACCCGGGGTAACTTAAAATAATTTCTTCAATGCACCCTGCTGCAGGATCACAACTCAAAAATGTTTCTGCATCTTTCAGTAGTAACCTGTAGATATCTTCCAGTTTTTCAAAAAAATCATGGGCAACCACGGCAGGTTCATGCTGCAATTCTTTCTGTAAGGGGATCAATAATTCTTTGAGCCTCAACTGCAACCGATCCAGACGAATCTCAATTTCCTGAGACGAAAAATTTCTGTTTATCCGGATTGGAAATAGTAAGTTGATCAGATCGTCAATAAAAGAATGACTGTCGATAACCGATGGGACTTCACTGCAATAGGAATTATTAATTTTCTCGAGATATTTTACTAATTGGCTGTTCATTTTCCTGGAATATTTGTATTAGGAATTATAATTAAAATGGTTTTTCTGCTGTCAATTTAAAAGAATAACCCCGTAGATAAAAGAAAGTTCTTCAAAAATACGATAATTACCGAAGAATTTATATCAGGAAAGGGAATTATAAAGGTAAATGGATTCGGAAACAAGGCCTTTTTATGAATGAAAACCTTAGCTGATTCAGTAAATAGCTTTTTGTTGTTAATTTTCCTTTTAACTGATTTTTAAGATCCCATCCGGACTTTCAAAAAAAAATTATTCTGAATAATTTTTACCAGAGCTGATTCTTTGGCTTAATTTTCCCATGATAAATAGCAAAACGAGTCGGGACATTATCCGGAAATCCCCAATGCCGGAAATCACCCAAAATAATCCCACCCAAATTACGTCAACCTAAACCATTTTTTTCTAATTTAGCCAAAATGATAAAAAAGAATATCCCCAATTTCATTACCCTGCTGAACCTGGTTTCAGGTTTATTCGGGATTATATTTCTTTTTAAAGGAGAGATTGAATTTTCCATTTATATGATACTCCTTTCAGCAGCTTTTGATTTTCTTGACGGAACAGCAGCAAGACTTCTTAAAGCTTATTCAGATATTGGTAAGAGTCTTGATTCCCTGGCCGATCTGGTAAGTTTTGGTGTACTTCCCGGGTTGATCGTATATAAAATTGCTGCCCAATCCTTAAATTTCAATGCATATGAATATGCCGTTTATTTTGCCTTAATTATACCTGTCTTTGGGGCCGTCAGACTAGCGGTTTTTGAAAATGATGACAGACAGAAAGAGCAGTTCAGAGGGGTTCCGATACCTGCGAATGCATTATTTATCGCTGCCTTATCTATGGTATTCTGGTTCAAACCGGACAGTTTTTTATACTTTGGTCCGGCTGCATATTTTTTTCTGGCCATTGGATTTAGCGTTCTGCAGGTGGTTTTCTTCCCTGTTATTTCGTTGAAATTTAAATCATTTGCCATTAAAGAGAATCTTCCCAGGTACCTTGTATTGCTTTGTGCGATAATCCTAATATCGGTATTTGGCTGGGAAGGAGTTTTATTTACTTTGGTTGCCTATATCATTATTTCCCTTGTATTCAGAAAATAAATTTATTGAAAATAATGCCGGTATTTTTGACGGATGGGTAGCATTTGACTGATAGGAACTTGCCTGCCTGATGCCAGGAAAGGGGCAGGATCGATCACCTGGATCAGAATACCAAATTTTATGCTTAATAATTATGCTATTTATACTGATTTTAAAAAATAATGCATGAACTTTATATGTTCATTCCCGACCGAAAATTATTATATATTTATAACTTGAAAATGCAAAAATACCCTATGAAACGCTATTTATTTATTCTGATTAGTTTACTCTTTGTATATTCCACTTCTACTTTTTCACAGGTTTCAGAATCCCAGATTGAAATAGGATTTATTGAAAAACAAGGTGAATTCGCTGCCCTCGACACAAAACTCACCAATGAAAAAGGAGAAATAGTAACACTTGGTGATCTGATTGATAAACCAACTATCTTAAACCTGGTCTATTACCGCTGTCCGGGTACCTGCAGTCCACTCATGTGGGGTGTGGCCAAATTTATTGAAGAAGTAGATCTTGAACTTGGAAAAGATTACCAGGTTCTGACTATTAGTTTTGATCCTACCGAAACCATCGATCTGGGGCTGCAAAAGAAAGCCAATTATATTAACTCACTGGAAAATAAAAGCCTGGGTGACAGCTGGCAGTTTTTTGTTGCTGATAGTGCTAATATTTACAAATTAACCGAATCAGTGGGGTTCAGGTTTAAATGGGTAGTGAACCAGTATTCCCACCCAACCGGATTAATGGCCCTGGCAGCCGATGGAAAAATAACCAGGTATTTACGTGGAATTGAATTTTCACCCTTTGATATTAAAATCACTATGGTTGAAGCAGCCCAGGGCAAAGTCGGACCATCCATTAATCGACTCCTTGCTTTTTGCTACTCCTATGATAAAGAAGAAGATCAGATTGTTTTCAATGTTACCAAGGTTTCAGGAGCCTTAATCACTTTTTTCGGACTGGTGATTTTGGCTATTTTGATATTTACCAGAAGAAGAAACACAAAAGAAGCTTAATTTATGAGTGCTAAGAAAAGTACACCGGAACCCAATTATTTGGAGTATAAAGGAAAGTATAAAGGACTG
>CBDUPM010000067.1:0-9451 GCA_965369105.1 uncultured Bacteroidales bacterium
TTGCTAACAACAATACCAACACGCTCTCTGCGTAAATTTCTTGTGGTCTCCATTGTATTCATTTACTATTTGGATTGTTCGCTTTCGCTTAATTCTCTTTTCCTCAATTCTGTCATGAGTCTTGCAATATCCCTTTTGGTTTCCCTGATGGTATTGGGATTATCCAGCGGAGAGACTGCGTGATTCAAACGCATACGTACCAGGTTCTCCTTCTCAGTATCAATTCTTTCCCGGAGTTCCTTTAATGACAGTTCTTTTACTTCAGAATTTTTCATTTCTGATCCTTTATTTATTTATTAAAATCATAATCACGTCTGACAACAAACTTTGTTAACACAGGCAGTTTCTGAGCTGCCAGTCTTAAAGCTTCCTTTGCAACCTCGAAAGGAACACCCTCTGCTTCGATGATGATTCTTCCGGGGGTTACGGGTGCCACAAAACCTTCAGGAGCACCTTTACCTTTACCCATCCTTACTTCAGCAGGTTTCTTGGTTATAGGTTTATCCGGAAAAACCCGGATCCATATCTGACCTTCCCTTTTCATATAACGGGTAACTGCCTGACGGGCAGCTTCTATCTGACGTCCGGTTAACCAGGCGCTTTCAAGAGTCTTAATTCCAAATGAACCAAAGGCCAGTTGGTTTCCTCTCTGGGCATTCCCCTTCATGCGTCCCTTCTGACGTCTTCTGTATTTGGTCTTTTTCGGTTGTAACATTTTCTTATACTGATTTCAGTTTCTTACTTTCTTTTATTCTTTCTGTTGAATCCCTGCTTGGGTTTCACGTTTTTCGCACCAATATTAGGCGAAAGATCACGCTTTCCAAATATTTCACCATTGCAGATCCAGACTTTGATTCCGATAACACCCACTTTGGTATGAGCCTCGGCAAGTGCATAATCGATATCTGCTCTGAGGGTATGCAAAGGAATTCTACCTTCTTTAATCACTTCATTCCTTGCCATTTCAGCACCACCCAAACGACCTGAAATTAAAACCTTAATTCCTTCGGCTCCCATTCTCATGGTTGATGCAATCGACATTTTAATAGCTCTGCGATAAGAAATTTTACCTTCCACCTGGCGTGCAATATTATTGGCAACGATGGTAGCGTCGAGTTCGGGACGTTTAATCTCGTATATATTTATCTGAACTTCCTTATTGGTAATGTTCTTTAATTCTTCTTTCAGTTTATCAACTTCCTGTCCTCCTTTACCGATAATGATACCGGGACGGGCTGTGTTTACAGTAACTGTAATAAGCTTGAGAGTTCTTTCAATAACGATTTTTGAAATGCTCGCTTTTGCCAGACGTGCATTCAGGTATTCCCTGATTTTTGTATCTTCCAGAAGTTTGGTTGAATAATCTTTTCCTCCAAACCAGTTGGAATCCCAACCTTTAATGATACCTAAACGATTTGATATTGGATTAACTTTTTGTCCCATCTATTCATTAATTGTTTCAGTTTCAACTTGAGTCATACTATCGAGAATAATCGTTACATGATTTGATCTCTTACGAATCCTGTGTGCTCTGCCCTGAGGTGCAGGACGAAGTCTTTTTAATGTACGTGCCTGGTCAACAAATGCTTCTTTAATAATCACATTGCTTTCCTCAATTTTTACACCTTCATTCTTTGCCTGCCAGTTTGCTATGGCGGAAAGAAGGAGTTTTTCTACTCTTTTGGCCGCTTCCTTATCAGTAAACTTCAGTACATCAAGTGCTTTATTCACTTCCATTCCACTGATCAGGTCGGTAACCAGTCTCATCTTCCGGGGGGAAGTAGGACAGTTCCTGAGAACAGCAAAAGCTTTGTTCTTTCTTTCTTCCTTAAGCTGATCAGCTCTTATTTTTTTTCTTCTACCCATTGCTATAGTATTAACTCGGATTTATTATTTCTGCTTACCACCGTGTCCTCTGAACTGACGGGTCGGAGCAAATTCACCTAATTTGTGACCTACCATATTCTCAGTTACATATACAGGGATAAATTTATTTCCATTATGGACAGCGATAGTGTGTCCAACAAATTCAGGAGAGATTACAGATCTCCTGGACCATGTTTTGATCACAGATTTTTTACCGGAATCATTCATGTCCAAAACCCGCTTCTCAAGCTTGAAATCAATAAAAGGACCTTTTTTCAGTGAACGGCTCATATCTTAATTATTTTTTCTTTCTTTTTTCAACAATAAACTTATTGGAGGCTTTCTTCTTGTTCCGGGTTTTAAAACCTTTAGCTGGCATACCATTTCTGGATCTGGGGTGCCCGCCTGAAGCACGTCCTTCTCCACCACCCATTGGGTGATCAACCGGGTTCATAGCAACTCCACGTACTCTGGGTCTTCTTCCCAACCAACGGGATCTTCCGGCTTTTCCTGATTTAATAAGACCATGATCGGCATTGGAGATAGATCCTATTGTTGCACGGCAAGTAATCAATATCATTCTGGACTCCCCTGAAGGAAGCTTGATAATTGCATATTTACCATCTCTGGAAGTTATCTGCGCATAGCTACCTGCACTTCTTGCGATCATTCCCCCTTTGCCAGGAGAAAGCTCTACATTATGGACAACCGTTCCCAAGGGGATTTTTCCAAGAGGAAGGCAATTACCCAGATCAGGAGTTACCTCATCTCCGGAAATTATTTCTTGTCCAACCTGGATACCATTCGGAGCAATGATATACCTTTTTTCTCCATCTTTATAAAGGAGAAGGGCTATCCTTGCTGATCTGTTAGGATCATATTCAACTGATTTTACCACAGCAGGAATCCCATCCTTGTTGCGCTTAAAATCAATTATACGATATTTTCTTTTATGGCCGCCACCCAGATAACGCATGGTCATTTTACCAGTATTGTTACGGCCACCGCTTTTTTTGATGGGCTTCAATAAAGATTTCTCCGGCTTATCAGTGGTTACCTGATCGAACGCGGAAATTACTTTGAACCTCTGACCTGGTGTTACAGGTTTTAATTTTCTTACTGCCATCTTTTTATATATTGCTATAGAAATCTATTGTTTCGCCTTCTGCAAGCGTTATTACAGCTCTCTTAGTGGAATTCGTTTTTCCATTTATAACCCCACCTCTTGTAAAACGACTTTTAGTTTTTCCGTTGTAAACCATTGTATTAACAGAAACAACCTTTACATTGTACATTTCCTCAACAGCCTTTTTGATCTGAACTTTATTGGCCTTTTTGTTTACCAGAAAACCAAATCTGTTCATTTCTTCACCCATCGTGGTGAATTTCTCCGTAACTATTGGCTTAATTAAAATTTCCATGGTCTCTTAGCTTAATTTTTTGTTGCACTTGATTGCAAAACATCAAGAGAACTCTCTACGAACAGAAGCGCTGTCGCGTTCATTATCTCATAAGTATTTAATTCTGAGAGAGTTAAAACCTTGGAGTTCTGCAAATTTCGCGAGGACAAATATACATTATTATTTTTTTCTTTAAAAACGAAAACCGACTTTTTATCGTTAAGATTCAAATTTTTCTGAATGTCAGCGAATTCTTTGGTTTTCGGAGCTTCAAAGCTGAAATCTTCCAATACTACAATTTGCTTATTTTTTGCTTTATAGCTGAGAGCTGATAAGCGGGCTAATTGCTTCACTTTTTTATTCAGCTTGAAGCCATAATTTCTGGGTCTTGGTCCAAATGCTCTACCACCACCACGAAAAATGGGGTTTTTGATATCACCAAAACGGGCGGTTCCTGTACCCTTTTGTTTTTTAATCTTCTTGGTACTTCCTTTTACATCGCTTCTTTCCTTGGCTTTGTGTGTTCCTTGTCTTCTATTGGCCAGATGTTGTTTTACATCCAGATAAATAGCATGATCATTTGGATCCAGGCCAAAAACCGATTTATCAAGTTTTACTTTTTTTCCGGTTTCACTACCGCTAATATTTACTACAGCTAATTCCATTATTTCTCAATAATTAAATATGAACCATTAGAACCAGGCACTGATCCTTTTAATAATAACAGGTTGTTTTCAGGAATTAACTTCACCACCCGAAGGTTAAGAATCTTAACTCTTTCACCACCTGTTTGTCCTGCCATTCTCATTCCTTTAAAAACTCTTGAAGGATAAGAAGATGCACCCAGTGAACCGGGAGCCCTGAGTCTGTTGTGCTGACCATGTGTTGCATCATTTACCCCTGCAAATCCATGTCTTTTCACAACACCCTGAAAGCCTTTTCCTTTAGAGATTCCAACCACATCAAGCCAGGTGTCATCTGCGAAATAATCCACAGTAATTACGTCACCGGGTTTCCAGTCTTTTACAAAGCCTTTGAGTTCTATCAGCTTTCTTTTAGGACTGGTATTTGCTTTTTTGAAATGCCCTGACATTGCTTTTGTTGTTTTCTTTTCCTTCTTATCATCAAAAGCAAGCTGTACAGAGGCGTAGCCATCATTTTCAACGGTTTTTACCTGAGTTACTACGCATGGACCTGCCTGTATTACAGTACATGGTACATTTTTTCCATTTTCGTCGAAAATGGATGTCATACCGATTTTTTTACCAATTAATCCTGGCATTTTTTTATTCTATTTTCTGTTATTACACCTTAATTTCAACTTCTACACCACTGGGAAGCTCGAGCTTCATCAATGCATCAATAGTTTTTGGAGTAGAACTATAAATGTCGAGCAAACGTTTGAAGGAAGACAATTGAAATTGTTCCCTTGATTTTTTGTTTACAAACGTAGACCTAAGCACTGTATAAACTCTTTTATGCGTTGGAAGTGGAATAGGTCCACTCACAACCGCTCCTGTAGTCTTTACAGTCTTTACAATTTTTTCAGCAGATTTATCTACCAAATTGTGGTCGTACGACTTAAGTTTAATTCTGATCTTCTGGCTCATTATCTATTCTGTTATACAAATGTTTTACCACTAATTTTTTCCAATATTTTTCTTGACAGGTTGGGTTCCACTAATTCATAATGTGAAAACTCCATTGAAACAGTAGCTCTGCCTGATGTAAGAGTACGCAGTACAGTCACATAACCAAATTGCTCTGACAATGGAACTTTTGCTTTTATTACCCTTGCGCCGGCTTTGGATTCCATTCCTGCAACCTGTCCTCTTCTTTTATTGAAGTCTGAAATAATATCTCCCATATATTCTTCCGGAGTTACTACTTCAGCTGACATGACCGGCTCAAGCAGAACTGGTTTTGCAGCCTTTGCAGCATTTCTGAAAGCTTGTTTGGCACAAATTTCAAAAGAGAGCTGGTCTGAGTCAACCGGATGATAACTACCATCCAGGAGGGTTACTTTTAAACCATCAATCGGAAAACCTGCAAGCGGGCCGTTATTTAAGGCTTCTGTAAATCCTTTTTCAACAGAAGGAATATATTCTTTGGGTATATTTCCCCCTTTGATCTCATTCACAAATGTCAGTCCTGATGTCCCTTCCGGAGCCGGACCAATAATCACTTTAATATCAGCAAACTTACCTCTGCCTCCGGTTTGTTTCTTAAACACTTCTCTGTGCTCAATTTCAACAGAAACGGCTTCTTTATAATTTACCTGGGGCTGACCCTGGGTACATTCAACATTAAACTCCCTTTTTAAACGGTCGATAAGAATTTCCAAATGAAGCTCTCCCATTCCTGAGATTATTGTCTGACCTGAATCGATATCAGTTTTCACCCGGAATGTAGGATCTTCCTCTGCTAATTTTCCGAGGGCGAGTGATAATTTGTCGATATCTGCCTGTGTTTTGGGTTCAATAGCCACATTAATAACCGGTTCCGGGAAAGTCATTGATTCCAGGATAATCGGTTTATTTACTGCACTTAAGGTATCCCCTGTTTTTAGGTTTTTAAATCCCACACCCGCACAAATATCTCCTGCAAAGACCTGCGGAATAGATTTCTGCTTGTTAGCATGCATCTGGTAAAGACGGTTTAACCTTTCTTTCTTTCCGGTCCGGGCATTGAAAACCATCATCCCTTCGGTAAGGGTTCCTGAATAAACTCTCAGATAAGCCAGGCGTCCAACAAAAGGGTCTGTAGCAATCTTGAATACCAATGCAGACAAAGGCTCATCCGGATTTGCAGCTCTCGATTCTTCTTTCTCTCCATCCAGGCTTGTTCCGACAACATCGGGAACATCCATGGGGCTGGGCAATAAACAGGCTATTCCATCGAGTAATCGCTGAACCCCTTTATTTTTAAAAGCTGATCCGCAAAAAACAGGAACTATTTCCATATTAATAGTTGCTTTCCTGACGGCAGCCATAAATTCTTCCACTGTAATAGAAGTACGATCTTCGAGAAACCTTTCCAATAATGTTTCATCTGAAACGGCAACGGCTTCAACCAGCTTCTCTCTCCACTCCTCTGTTTCTTCTACCAGGTCTTCAGGAACTTCTTCCATAGTATACCTGATACCCAGGGTTTCATCCTCATGCCATATAACGGCTTTTCTTTCAATCAGATCGATAACCCCTTTAAAATTTTCTTCAGACCCAATAGGGATTTGCATTGGGACAGGATTGGATCCTAACTTTGTATTTATTTCTCCAACCACAGATAAGAAATCGGCTCCCACCCTATCCATTTTATTTACAAATGCTATACGGGGAACCTTGTATTTATCAGCCTGTCTCCATACGGTTTCAGACTGAGGTTCAACACCACCAACGCCGCAAAAAACAGCAACTGCGCCATCGAGTACACGTAAAGATCTTTCAACCTCAACAGTGAAATCAACATGGCCCGGGGTATCGATTATGTTTATTTTATATTCCTGTTCATTGAATTTCCAGAAAGTAGTAGTTGCAGCAGAAGTAATGGTAATTCCCCTCTCCTGCTCCTGAACCATCCAGTCCATGGTAGCAGCACCGTCATGCACCTCACCAATTCTGTGAGTAATACCAGTATAAAACAGAATACGTTCTGTTGTCGTGGTCTTACCCGCATCAATGTGCGCCATAATTCCGATGTTCCTGGTATTTTTAAGATCTGTTTTCATCCTTCCTGCAACTCTTCAATTAAAATCTGAAATGAGCAAATGCCTTGTTAGCTTCAGCCATCCTGTGAGTATCTTCTTTTTTCTTATAGGCTCCACCTTCATTATTGTAGGCTGCCATTATTTCGGCTGACAATTTATCTGCCATGGATTTTCCTGAACGCTTACGGGCAAAAAGAATAAGATTCTTCATACTGACCGCCACTTTTCTCTCAGGTCTGATTTCCATAGGAACCTGGAAGGTAGCACCACCTACACGCCGGCTTTTTACCTCAACCTGTGGAGTAATATTCTCAAGCGCATCTTTCCAGATATCAAGAGGCGACTTTTCTTCATTTTTCATTTTAGTACCAACGATTTCGATGGCATCATAAAAAATTTGATAAGCTACGCTTTTCTTTCCTTCTAACATAAGGTTATTCACGAACCTTGTTACTTCAGGATCTCCGAATTTAGGATCAGGAAGAAGTATTCTCTTCTTTGGTTTCGCTTTTCTCATTCTGTCTAAATATTATTTTTTTGGTCTTTTTGTTCCATATTTTGAACGTCTCTGTGTTCTGCCCTCTACTCCGGATGCATCCAATGCACCACGAATAAGGTGATAACGAACACCCGGAAGGTCTTTTACCCTGCCTCCGCGGATAAGCACGATGGAGTGCTCCTGAAGGTTATGACCTTCTCCGGGGATATAAGCATTCACTTCCTTACCATTGGTCAATCTAACCCTGGCTACCTTTCTCATTGCTGAATTAGGTTTTTTAGGGGTTGTAGTGTAAACTCGCACACAAACTCCACGTCTTTGCGGACATGAGTCAAGAGCAGGCGCTTTACTCTTATCAACCATCTTTTTTCTGCCCTTTCTAACTAACTGCTGAATCGTTGGCATACAGTATATTTTCTAATGTTAAAAAATCTTTTTTCCAAAACGGGTTGCAAAGGTATTCTTTTTTTTCAAAAAACAATAATTTTTTAGAATTTATTTGGCTCTGTTTCAGAGAGGCACAAAATAAATTTTTAAAGTCCGGCACCGTGGTACCAAACACCTATATATAATAAGGTATATTATTTAATTGTTGAATTATAAATCTTCCTTTTAAAAGCCTGCGAAGGTAGGATAAATTTCGGGAGAAATAGAAGTATTTAAAAATTGTTGAAAAAAAATTCCCTACAGCTTATTTTATGGATCAATAAAATAAATATAGTGTCTCAAATTCCTGGTTGAAAGCCTTCAAATAAAATAAACTGACATCCCGTTTTTGTTTGCTTAAGGAGAATTCGATGGATTATCTGAACTATCGGATCATTTTTTTCATTAAAAAGTAACAGTCCACTGCTTGGTAGAGATACTTTCCACGCTGCGTTTAAGGAGGTTGATGTAACAATGAAAAATCAAAGAACTGCCTGAAGTATTCACTTTAATATTTCAGGCAATTCTAAAGGACAAAACCAGTTCTAAAATCGTATCGTCAATGGCAAAGTCCCGCCATAAAACATGAAACTGGCATCTGACCCCCCGGAAAATAAAGCTTCAAATTTTGGGTGAATCCCAAATCTTCCGAATTTAACATACATTCCCAATGAGGTTTTCGCTCCCAATCCATAAGAGGCTTTTCTGTCATAGGCATCGATATATGGCTCACGGGTATTATTAAAAATAGCAATGTATTCCTTAAAGGAAAAAACTCCAATTGAATATTCTGTGCTTATTCCAAAATATTTAGTTTTTAGTTTTGGGCTTATTCCAAAATAGATTCCACCCCCATTGATCAAATAATCAGATGACCGGGTATTCCCGGGTGTCCATCCTCCGCTGGAATACTCATCCAATCCCCTTAGGTAAAAAGACCCAAAACATAAATCCAGATAGTTAATCCTGGTTGGGATACTGAAAGCCAGATTTATTCCTCCAATTGTACTACCAGAACTGTTTGGAGCCAGGCTTGTTTTGTATTCATAGTAATAATCGCCGTTTAGTGAATTCCAGAAAACAGAATAACCTAATTCGATTTGAATCTGACTAAACTTAATATTGTCTTCCTGTGCCATGGACAACTGAGTTGTAATTATTACTAAGAGAATAATAGAAGTTTTTAATTTCATGATATAGAATTTTAATTATCAGACTCACTTACAAGTATTTCTAATCCAAAGTTTGGGAAAATTAAAATTGTTTCGGAATGATCAAAATAATTCAAATAAGAGCTTCCACATTTATCGCCTTTATTTTGGAATATATATTCATATTCTACACCTAATGCATAATTTAAACCATCCTTATTCTCATTCTTTGAATTATATCCAACAGCAGCATTGAATTTAAATTCCCCTGATGGGCGATCATATTCAATAACAGTAAATGTCAACATATCATACCAAAACCCAGGTTTCCAGTCCAGAACTTTCACTCCGTTAAAACTCTGGACATTTTTTCTTGAGCTAAACCTCAGATCTATTTGATCCT
>CBDUPM010000068.1:0-9423 GCA_965369105.1 uncultured Bacteroidales bacterium
AACGGGGCAAAAAGCTGGTTTGTAATGGGAGGATTACAAATACAACCTTCTGAATTTGCCAAACCGGCTGTTGCTTTTGCGCTTGCCAAATACCTTTCTGGTTTTAACCTAAAAATAAATAGTTTCAGAACTTACCTTATAACCGCTGCCATTATTTTTACGCCTGCAGTGCTAATTCTTCTGCAACCAGATGCAGGTTCCACAATGGTGTTTTTCGCATTCCTGTTACCGGTTTACAGGGAAGGTTTTCCGGTAAGTATATTGCTGATCCTGGTAAGTCTGGTGGTGCTTTTTATTATGTTTCTGCTCTTGCCTAAATTTATTATCCTTCTCGTAGTGTCAGGAATTGCGCTTTTGGGATGGGGTTTGTACCAGAAAAGTTTCAAACTTTTCATCAGATCAACCACTGTTTTTATATTAAGCCTGTTTGTTGTTTTTGGGATTTCCTGGCTGATGGGAAAGAGAGAATCCAATGAATTAATCATTGTGCTGATAGCTATGCTATTAAGTTCCCTTGTTTATATCATAGCCATTATTCAACAAAGAATCCGTTTTGGATTTATCATATTGCTAACCGTCTTTTTATCGACGGCCTATGTGTTTGTGGTTGATTTCGCATTTAATAATGTTTTAAGCGATTATCAGCAAAGAAGGGTAAATATCATGCTGGGACTGGAATCAGATCCAAGAGGGGCAGGATATAATCTGAATCAATCAAAAATCGCGATCGGTTCAGGTGGATTCTCCGGTAAGGGTTATCAAAACGGAACACAGACCAAACAAGGTTTTGTACCGGAACAAAGTACAGATTTTATCTTTTGTACCGTTGGTGAAGAATGGGGGTTTATCGGATCCGTTGTTATAATAAGTCTTTTTACATTTTTCCTTATCCGGCTGGTTCAGATAGCGGAGCGACAAAGAAGTAAATTTGCCCGTATCTTTGGATACGGGGTTTTATCGGTATTTTTCTTCCACTATTTTATAAACATAGCAATGACCATCGGTCTTTTCCCGGTAATTGGTATTCCCCTTCCCTTTTTCAGCTATGGAGGAAGTTCCCTGTGGGCATTTACAATCCTGCTTTTTGTGTTTTTACGGTTGGATGCGAGCAGGATGGATCATATTAATTAATGAATGTGTGGATACCGCTTTGCCGGATGTAACTTGTAATATTTACTGAAACAGGGATTAAATCTGAATTAGGGATAGAATTTAGCTTCCATAATTTATTTGGAAAACGGCTTGCGGAATCATTTAAACTTATGCGGCATTTTCATCTTCCATATAACCGGTTTGAATGCCAAAATCTTCCCTGATATAATTTTTTATATCGGGAAAAAACCGGTTGAATTCGTCCAGGTATTTCTCCTCATTTTCACGAAGAGATTTTATGGCGAAATCGGTGAAATCGGGTAAGGAAGTACGACTTGACATCCGGTGAAGTACATTTTCAATCCCTTCAATAGTAGAATAGGCAATCAACCAGTTGTTCCGGATAAAATTGGGGAACCAGTTTTTTATTCTCTGTGGGAAAATTTCATAATGCCTTCGTAAAACATCAAAAATATAATCTACATAATCAGGCAGGGCAACGGGGCTGTAGCGATCCCAGTTTTGGGTCAGCAGGTAATCATAAAAAATGTCTACGACGATTCCTGCATACTTATGGTATTTGGGGTATAAGTGCTCCCGGCTTTCCCTGGTTACTGGATGAGTATCCGTAAAGAAATCGATTTTTCTATGCATCAGAATACCTCTCTGAATTTCATTTGGATATGCCTTGAAATGACTCCCTTTTACATAATCGCCCATGAAATTCCCAACGAGGGTTTTTTCCTCATTTCCGGAAAGGTATATGTGAGCTAAAAAATTCATTATCTATTTTAACACAAAATTCATGCCTAAACGATGTTGTAAGTTACAAATTTTCAACGACTTTGAATGTTTAATTACTATTAAACTTCAGTTAAAAAGATCTCAACAAACAAGAATTTTCGACCAAATTGATTAAATCCTTTAATTTGCCCTTATTTACTAGATTCTTTTTCGAATGAAAAGGTTGTACGGAGGCTATATGTTTTTTAACAAATTTTAAAATCATGAAAACTTTTACACCTTTGTTTTCATTCATTTAATAATAAATTTTAATCATTAACTATATGGCAAAGAAAAATGTACTAATAATTGGGGCAGCGGGAAGAGATTTTCATAATTTCAACACCTACTTTCGTGGCAATGAAGATTATAATGTGGTTGCATTTACAGCTGCACAGATACCGGATATTGATGGCAGAAAGTATCCTGCAGAACTTGCGGGTGATTTATATCCTGATGGAATTCCAATATATACGGAAAGTGAACTACCGAAATTAATACATGATCTGAAGGTGGATGATTGTGTTTTTTCCTATAGCGATATTACATACCGAAAGGTCGGAAATGTGAGCGCAATAGTCAATGCCGCCGGTGCTAACTTCACCCTTTTAGGAACAAAAGACACCATGATTAAAAGTAAAACACCGGTTATCGCAGTGGGAGCTGTCAGAACAGGTTGTGGAAAGAGTCAAACTTCCAGGAGAATCATTGAAATTCTTATGGAAAAGGGTTTAAAGGTGGTTGCCATTCGTCATCCCATGCCTTATGGAGATTTAACGGAACAGAAAGTTCAGCGATTTGCCGTGGTGGATGACCTGGAAAAACATAAGTGTACAATAGAAGAAATGGAAGAATATGAACCTCACGTAGTTCGTGGGAATGTTATTTATGCAGGAGTCGATTATGAAGCAATTGTAAGAGCGGCAGAAGAAGATCCTGATGGATGTGATGTTATTTTGTGGGATGGGGGAAATAATGATTTTCCGTTTTATAAGCCTGATTTAACCGTAACGGTTGCAGATCCTCACAGGCCAGGCCATGAACTGAATTACTATCCGGGTGAGGTTACCATGAGAATTGCGGATGTAATTGTCATAAATAAAATTGACAGTGCAGACCCTGCATCCATTCAAATTGTAAGAGAGAGCATTGAAAAAATCAATCCAAAAGCAGTTGTCATCGATGGTGCTTCTCCTATTCGAGTTGAAGATCCGTCCATTATAAAAGGAAAACGGGTATTGGTGGTTGAAGATGGCCCTACCTTAACCCATGGGGAAATGAAGCTGGGAGCAGGCATTGTAGCAGCAAAAAAATATGGATGTTCCGAGCTGGTGGATCCCCGGCCCTATACCGTGGGTAAATTGACGGAAACATTCAGAATATATCCGGAAATTGGAACTCTTCTGCCGGCAATGGGCTATGGGGAGGAACAGCTTAAGGATCTTGAAACTACGATTAATAATACCGATTGCGATGCCGTAATTATCGGTACCCCGATAGATTTAAGCAGGATCGTAAATATTGAAAAACCAAGCACAAGAGTTTTTTATGATTTACAGGAAATTGGGGAACCCGACTTAAATATGGTTCTGGATGAATTTATTAAGAAGCATAATTTATAGGAACTAAATTATATATACTAAGGGCCTGCCGAACCAGGCCCTTTTTTATTTTTTCAATCTTTTTCCTATCATAACGATTATTACTCCGATAATTGTTACGGTACCTCCGAAAATCTGCATAGCCGTGGGTAATATACTCAGATAAATAATTGCTCCGATTGCTACAAATAAACCCCGGGTGCTCTGCACAATCATAGTTCGGGAAGCTTCTATATATTTAAGTGCTGAGTATTGCGAAATGGCTGTTAAAAAAGGTCCCAGAAAAGAACCAATGCTAATATTGAAAAAGGCAATTCCCGAAATTTCAAAACTTTGACCGGTGTAAATCATTAATCCCAGTGACAGCAAAAACATATAGCTGATCCGGTTTATCATCAAAATACCGGGATCCAGCTTTTTAATCCGGTATTTTGCAAGAATAAGGCTAATGGAAAGGAAAAATGAGGACATTAAAATATAACCGGTTCCTTCAATAAATATATCTTTTATACTGCTTTGTCCGGTATAGGATATCAGGATTGCACCTGTTATCGTGAATAGAATTCCAATGGCCTCGATATAATTAAATTTTTCTTTTAGAAAACTGATCCCGAGCAGAGTTACGAATATGGGTGTCATATTGGAGAGAAATGAGACCACCGCCGGGTTTTCAATTATACTAATGGAAAGGAACATGGTAGTGGCAGCAAGGGTTTCCAGGAGACCGATTATTATTAACAATCGTTTGGATTTCCGGTTAAGGCTTTTAATTAATTTAATTTTACCCGACCATAAAAGGTAAACAATACTAAAAGAAAAGCCCATCGCAAACCAGAAGAATCCAAACTGGATGATGCTTAGTTCAGATAAAGCTGCTTTACTGAATATATAGACGTTTGCCATTCCGAGTGTCGCCAGGAATGCAAATAAATAACCTTTGATAGTGGGCCTGGAATCCAGGAATGCCCGTATTTTATCTGACATAAAAAAAACAGGATGTATTTAAGAACACCCTGATAACAATTATAAGAAATGAAAGTTTATAATTTCTTTTTTATCTTTTTGGTTTCTTCTTCAAATCCGGGCTTTTCCAATAAAGCAAACATATTCTTTTTATAGGCTTCCACCCCGGGTTGATTAAAAGGATTGACTTTCAGTAAATAACCACTTATCCCGCAGGCGAGTTCAAAGAAATACACCAATTGTCCCAAATTAAATTCATTGATAGATTCAATTTCGATTTTAATATTCGGAACCCCTCCGTCAACATGTGCCAGCATAGTACCCAGTTCTGCCATGGAATTTACTTCAGAAAAGCGTTTTCCTGCAAGATAATTCAGCTGGTCAAAATTATCGGAATCTTCAGGCACTCTGATGGTTTTATCCGGATTGGAAACAGAGATAACGGTTTCAAAAATATGTCTTTCCCCTTCCTGAATATATTGTCCCATGGAATGCAAATCGGCTGTAAAATATACACTGGCCGGGAATATTCCTTTTCCGTCTTTTCCTTCACTTTCACCATAAAGCTGCTTCCACCATTCTGAAAGATATACGAGTTTATCATGATAATTGGCCAGAATTTCGACTTTTTTCCCTTTTCTGTACAGAGCATTTCGGGTGGCCGCATAAAGGGCTACCGGGTTGTCCTCAAATTGAACAGAAGGATCAGCCATTCCCTGCATTTCTTTTGCGCCATTAATAAATTCCCTGATGGAGAATCCTGCCATTGCAATGGGTAAGAGTCCAACCGGAGTTAGAACTGAAAAACGGCCCCCAACATCATCAGGGATAACAAAAGTTTTATAACCTTCATTATCAGATAGTTTTTTAAGAGCACCTTTTGATTTATCAGTTATGGCTATAATCAGTTCACCTGCTTTTTCTTTTCCTGCCTGTTCTTCCAATTGCTTCTTGAAGATTCTGAATGCGATAGCAGGTTCTGATGTTGTTCCGGATTTTGAAATGACCACGATTCCAAACTTCTTATCTTTTAAAAAAGCCGACAGTTCGGAATGATAATCCTCAACAATATTCTGACCCGCAAAAATGATTCTTGGAGAATCACCCTTGGGTTGTAACCACTCGAAGCTGCTGCTCATAGCTTCAATGAAGAATTTCGCCCCAAGGTAGGATCCTCCGATGCCAATTACAACCACATAATCTACTTCTCCGGCCATTTTTGATGCAGTAGTTTCAATATCTGAAATTTCTTCCTCAGTTATTTCTCCGGGTAAATTTACCCAGCCCAGAAAGTCATTTCCTTCACTTGTTTTATTATTTAATTTTTTTATTTGATCTATCGATTCATTGCCGAGCTTATAAATGTCTTGCTGACTCACAAAATCATAAACTTTACTTACATCGAGTTTGAAATTTTTCATCCTGTATTTTATTTTTAATCTGTATTTTTTTCCGGAGCAGCAAATTTAAAAAGAAATATTGATTTTTGATTATAAAACAGAAGCCGGGAAATCATTTATTCCCCTTGTTCTTTTAGTCTTTTTATTTCAGCCATTCTTCTGGTAAGGATAGCAGGATAATTTCGGGAGTCTTTATTTTTATATTGGATCCAGGCCGTTTGAGCGAATTCTTTTGCCTTTTCATATTCACCGAGAATTTCATAAATCACTGCGAGATTATGATTCGCACGTCCAAGGACTTTCCTTTTATTGCTGTTAAGGGTCTGATTAAAAGCTTCAATGGCATTTTCCCAGTCATTGACTTCAATCATTCTTGCACCCATAGCGAAATCCTTATCGCCTTTAGCCCTTTTGTAATAATGCCTTTCAACCCTTAGCCAGTACGGAGAAATTCTCTGGCCATAAATTACACCGGATTCGTAACTCAATGAATTCACTACATCTTTTCCCATGTAATTTGTAACCAGGTTAACCAGGTCATCACTTTTCCTTCCAATATGAACACTGTTGGTAAAAGCATGCTCATCAATTATTTTTAAACTTTTCCCATCATATATTCTTATTCCTACATTGGCATGGAGGTTATCCCCGATACGATCGGTATCAAAGTATTCAAGCGATAAAACCGCATCTGCATTATGCTGCTGACAAATCCCTTTAATATGGGCTGTACTCAGGGTTTTTGAAAATTCTCCCGGCTCTGCATCTATCATCATTTCCATATTGGTTTTTACTGCCCAGTATTTCCTTGAGCTGTTTATCTGGTTTGCCAGCCCTTCAATTAAACGCCTGGAAGCTTCCCTGTCCTGACCAATTCCTTCCCCTGTCAAACCTCCTTCAAT
Organism: uncultured Bacteroidales bacterium; assembly: GCA_965369105.1. Taxonomy (GTDB): domain Bacteria; phylum Bacteroidota; class Bacteroidia; order Bacteroidales; genus JAGLSB01. The sequence continues at coordinate 6,742 of CBDUPM010000068.1, forward strand.
AATATTTGAAAGCTTTGATTCTCTTCCGCTTCTATCTATAAGAGCAATGGTTTTAATATATTCAGGCAGTTGTTTTTCTGCCGGAAACATCGCTTCAAAAGTGATGGAAGGAGCTGCACAAATAAGAAAGATAATTGAAAGGATTGCGATATTTATTATCCGGTTTTTCATTTTATGGTGTTTTTTCATTTTAACAATCAAAAAGGATAGCACATGATTTTATGATATTAGTATACAACAGGCACTCAAGTTACAAAGCCATTTGATGACTGCCAACAAAAAAGATCAACAGTGTAAAAAACCGTTTTTAATTGTTTAAAATTATCTGCCCTTATGCCGGAAAGATTATTGGATGGATTCCAAAAGGAAAAGCGGTGATTCATGTTTTAAGGGACAGGAGGTCATAATAGCTTTCATTCTATCGGGGAGGCAGATGAAGAAATGGTGATTTTTTAAAGGGAATTGACTTTCAGCCGATAAAGCAATCCCCGTGCAATCCGTTTTAAAATTCAGTAAAAATACGGGAGTCGATTATTTTGTTCCAAAAATTCGGTCTCCTGCATCACCCAGACCGGGGACGATATAGCCGTTTTCGTTTAGATTTTGATCCAGGGCTGCCAGGTATATATCTATATCGGGATGATCTTTTTTTATTTTCTCCACCCCTTCCGGTGCCCCTACAATACATACGAGCTTTATAGAGGATGCCCCTTTGGCTTTTAGACTGCTGATGGCAGCACTTGCGCTTCCTCCGGTGGCAAGCATGGGATCCAAAATCATAATAATAGAATTATAAAGATCAGGAGGATATTTGGAATAATAATCCTGTGGTTCCAGGGTGTCGTGATCCCGGTACAAGCCAATATGACCTACTTTAGCGGTAGGAATTAAATTCGTTATTCCATCAACCATTCCCAGGCCTGCCCGAAGAATCGGTACTAATACCACTGAACATGCCAGTTCATAGGTCAGGCACTTTTCTACCGGAGTTTCAATTTCAATTTCCTTTAATGGAAGATCTTCCGTAATCTCATATGCCATCAGGCCGGCGATTTCCCCCAGATTTTCCCTGAAATCCTTCGTTCCCGTTTCTTTTTTTCTAATCTGAGTAAGTTTATGAGTAATCAGAGGATGTTTTAGAATTTTTAGCATAATTAATTTTTGAATAAAGTTATCGGTTTTTTTCAAAGCCGCTTAATTCTTTTTAAAAATTAAATATGAATATTCTTAAAAGATCCCATCAGCAGCCAGGAGTTTCCGGATGTATGGAAATCATTTTCAAAAAGGGCAGTGATCTCTAGAAAACCACTATGTAATCGGTATAATCATGGTCTACATTTTCTTTCAGGTAACCACTGAATTTTTCTGCAAGATCTTCCACCTCGGTAAATTGGTTTTGAAAAGCATCGGACGGAGGGTCCAGAGGAACAGGAAAATACTGATCTCTCCGATCGGCATTATCAAATACAGTAAGTAAAAGATAAGAACCCGCTTTATCTCCCCGGTCACCCTTTAAAACATAATTAAAATAACCTTCCACGTGGTTCTGGAGAGCAGGGTGATATTCCTTAATAACAAAGTTTTCAAACTCATCAACCTTGGTATTTTCTACATCAAAATACCTGACAGCGATAATCTCACCTAATTGAGGTGCTATCATTTTATCAAAACCAAGGACCACAAAATCAGTATATGATCTGATACTGTCAACCATAGGTTTCTCAGGAGCATGAAATTGAATTTTACTTAATACGGCTTGCCATTGGGGATAATTAGCCTTATCTATGGTTGGGAAATAATAGTCCCGTGTACTTTTAAAATTAAAAGTCCATGCGAATACATATTCGCCGTTTCTATTTCCACGATCCCCCTTCATGACCCAGCCGCCTACTCCTTTTGAGTGTTCTGCTACCATATCGCACCATTGGTTATAATAGTTCAGAAAAATGATTTCATTGGTTTCCTTGTTTAATTCCAGTTCTCTCAGTGAAATTACTTCAGGTAGATTTTGTGCAGCCAGGTTTACAAACTGGAAGGATAAAAATGCGAATAATACCGGGATAATAATTTTTGTTTTCATGACTCAATGATTTTTTGTTTAGACATCCAAATTTATTTAGCTGTCTTTTTCAAATTTATTGCGGATAGTAGTCAGAGTATATCTTTTTGAATTTTCGCTCAAAAGGAGAGGACATAAATAAAGAACGATTGAAAGCTTTTCTAAATATATTCTTTTATTGGACTTAAGTCAAGAGAAACTAAAATTAGCGCATGGTTTTTTAACATAATTCCTCTAAAAGGCCCTTTTTTATTCCATTCGGAGGTCCTGAAAAAATGATCGAAGTTGACAAAGGATAGATAATGATGTATATTTCTTATAAAAAAGATGAGAAAGTTCAGCCTGGCGATTTCGTTTTTATGTTGTTGTTATTTTACTTATGGGCAGGTAAAAGTTCATATTAACGACAATGTGGGAATTATCTCTACTGAAGTCAAAAATCAAATTTCCATTCATTTTAAGCAGAATGGAATGGATATTTCATCTGAATTGAATTATGATAATCGATGTGAGTTCTATTTTGTAAATTTTTTTATTCGTGATGATGAAGCTTTTATTCATATTCTTGATTGCAACAGTCGGAGTATTGGAGGAAAGAATCTGGGCAAGCATATTATAGAAGG
>CBDUPM010000069.1:0-9312 GCA_965369105.1 uncultured Bacteroidales bacterium
ACTGAAGGATGGTATTTTTTAGGTATTTCACTTACAGTTTTCACACTGTCTACCGGAGTAATACAGATTCTTTTAATTTTTCCATCAACCAGCATTTCGCATGCTCCGCATTTTCCAATCCCGCATTCCAGCGACCTCTTTCTGTTTTGAAGACTGTGACTATGTACAGGATACCCGGCCTGGTGTCAAGCGGCCGCAATGGTAAATCCTTTATTTGCCTTAATGGTTTTTCCTTCAAACTGAAAAGTGACCTCTTGATATTCAGGTACTTCTAAAACAGGATGTTTATCAATTCTATTCATAATTTCAAAATCTTCAATCCTTTTTATTCAGTATGCAATTTAAAGAATGATAAGCTCTGAGTTTTATGATGTTTATCAGGTCGAAAGCTGATTTTCAACAGACTTAAAAAAGAAAAGGGGAAGATCGGGATTATTGAATTCTACAGGCAAACAGGCTAATAAATTGAAAACCAGAAAAAATTGTATCCCGTCTGATATTGAAATCTGGTGGACTAAATGAAGATTCCGAAAAAATAAAACATTTTATATTACTGATTTCATGAGACTTATGAGGTTTGTACGCTTCGGGGTCTGTCACCTTCGAGCTCTGTACCATTGAAGGTTGAAAAACTTTCTCACCCACTACCGGATAATTTCCTAATTTTATTTTAAATATGCCTGTATGGGTGCAACCATTTTAATCTAATATTTGTCAAAAAGTCAGAGTGAATCCATGTTTGATGAAAAAGAAATACTTAAAGGCTGTATAAAACATGATAGGAAGGCGCAAAAACTTCTTTATGAGCAATATGCGCCTGGATTATTGGGTGCATGCATGAGGTTTACAGGGAACAGGGCAGAGGCCCAGGACATTTTACAGGATGGCTTTATAAAGATTTTTAAAAATATTAAAGATTTTGAAGGGCGAAGTTCTTTGATTGGCTGGATGAGAAGAATTGTGATCAATACTGCCATTACACATTATCACAAAAATTTAAAGCATCAATATCATTATGATATAGATGAAGTTAAAAATTTAAGTGCCGGTAGCAGCTTTGAAGATTTTGAATTTACCAGGGAAGAAATGCTGGGTGTAATTACCTCATTGCCTGCCGGATATAAAATGGTTTTCAACCTGTATGCAATAGAAGGTTTTAAACACAAAGAGATAGCAGAAAAACTAAATATTGATGTAAACACTTCAAAATCGCAATATTCAAGAGCCAGAAAACTCATTCAGAGTCGCCTCGAAGAATTAGGGAATAAAGGAATAAAAAAGACAAAAACAGAAGAGGATTAACTTCCTCAGAATATATTAGGGTGTCAAAAAAGAATAAAAATATTGAAGAATTATTTCGCAAAGAATTTGCGGATTATAAAGCAGAACCCACTCCTGCTCTTTGGAAAGGTATAAGCAGGAAATTGAGATGGGATGACTTTATGCATTTTCGCTGGAACCGTTTTAATATTTTCTATGGTTCAGCAATTATTATCGTATCAGGATTAGTGATGGTCAGTTTACTTTCCAGGGAGACGGATAATAATCCTGACCAAGTTCAAACTTCCATGGATCAGATTAAAATTGCGGATAATAATAACACAACAGATTTACAGGATTTGAAGGATGAAAAAATAAAAATGCCTTCAGAATCCATGGATAAAACCGGTAAGAAAAAAGATATTAAAAGAAGGGATGGTAAAGCCGGGGTCAGCAAAGACATTCAGGAACCGGAAGGAAACCGTTTACAACAGGAAGAGAAAAATCAGATCCGGAACCAGGAAATTAATGATGTCTACGGAAATAATACATTTATTGCATATTTCGTGCCTTCTGTAAGTTCAGGTTGTGTTCCGTTACAGGTTGAATTTACAAACAGCAGTATACAAGCTAAAACTTACTCCTGGAGTTTCGGAGATGGCGGGCAATCTGCAGAAAAAGACCCATTTTACATCTATGACGAAGCCGGGGAATTTATTGTCAATCTTACGGTAAGCAATGAAGATAATGAAATCAAATCCTTCAGCCAAACAATCCTTGTTTACGAAGTTCCTGAAGTGGACTTTAAAATGGAAATTCAGGATCTTAGTGAAGGAGGAATACCGGTATATTTTTATAATCAAACCAAAGGAGCCAGTCAATATTCCTGGGATTTTGGAGACGGAGGGAAATCAGAACTTTCTGAACCATCCTGGATTTATAAGGATGCCGGGATATATGATATTAAATTGTTAGCAAAAAGTGCAAATGGATGCGTCGATTCTATGATTTTGAAAAATGCATTTGAAGAGGGTTCACCGGAAATTATTTTCCCCAATGCATTTAGCCCAAATATGAATGGGCCAAATGGTGGGTATTATTCCGATATGGACAAAACAAATGACGTTTTCCATCCATGGATTTCTGAAATCCCTGTTGAATACCAGTTAAAAATATTTAACAGAAAGGGAAATTTACTGTTTGAAAGTATGGACCTGAATATAGGATGGGATGGTTATTATAATCAAAGTTTGCAACCCATCGGTGTATATATTTACAAAATCCGTGCAAAATTCAGCGACGGAAAAACGGTTGTGAAAATGGGGGATTTAACCCTTTTCCATAGCGAATTTTAAGCATAAACATCTTATTATCTTTGACTTAAAATTTATGGGTTCTTCTGTCTTCTATTCAGAGCCATTCCAATATCATCCAATCATATATTAACTTAAAATGAGAATCTTTGGGACAAAAACCAGATGATGATATTGTTAATTTCCATCAAAGTGCAACCAAATCAATATTTTTTCGTTTAATTTGATAATGAAATTAAGCTGTTAATAACTTTGTTTGAGACTCAGCCTTCACTCTGCTAATTTCAGTTTAATTTTAAATTTGTATTTTAGTTCACTTAGACCCTAAGGTTTTTAACTGTGAGAAAGTCCCTGATATTAACATATCTGTTATCCCTCATAACTATAATTAGCCAGGCTCAGGATCCCCAGTTTACCCAGTTTTACGCTAATAAGTTATACCTTGCCCCTTCTTTTGCAGGAGCAACGCAAATGGACAGAGTAGCAGTCAGTTACCGAAATCAATGGCCCAGCCTTCCGGGGGTTTTCGTTTCCTATACCTTTGCATATGATCACTTTTTTGAAAACTTCAATTCAGGAGTTGGCTTTCTGGTAATGAGGGATGTGGCTGGTTCAGGGAGTTTGAGCACTACAAATTTCGGATTGCAGTATTCTTATGATATTAAAATAAATAATTGGTGGCATGTGCGGCCTGGTGTTCATCTTAACTTCACTCAAACCGGATTAAATTTTGATGATCTTCTGTGGAACGACCAGATTTCCCCTTCCGGAACCGGGGGACAAAGTATTGAACAACCTCCTCTTGAAACCAAGGCTGATATTGATTTTTCCACATCAGTTCTTGCATATTCAGAAAAACATTGGATTGGACTCACTGTTGATCATCTGCTAAGACCAAAAAATTCATTATATGAAACCGATGAATATATCCCATTAAAGGTCTCCCTTTTTGGCGGTACACAGGTCATTCGAAGGGGCCGATTATTGAGTCCGATAGATGAAAGTCTGTCTATCGCTTTTCTTTTCAGAAATCAATATGGTATAAGTCAGCTGGATTTGGGACTGTACTGGTTTAAAGAACCCCTGGTTTTAGGTTTATGGTATCGCGGAATCCCTTTCCTGAACAATGAAAACCGCGGAGATGCAGTGGCCGTTCTTGCCGGATATAAGATCGATAACTTCTCAGTAGGATATTCCTATGATTTCACCATTTCCCGGCTCATTGCCTCAACGGGTGGCTCTCATGAGATTTCAATGATATACGAGTTTAAAACCACCCGGAAAAAATCCCGTCGCCGTATGATTCCATGTCCTGAATTCTAGACCATAGCAAATCTCCCTGAAATACCTTTTACTGCCTTTTACCTCAATATATCTATTATAAATGATATTAGTTTTTTAGTCTCATGCAAAGACTTATATTTGCAATTATTTTAAAATTAAATCATTCATGAAAAGAGTTAGCCTGATAATTAATGTAATCCTGGTAATTGCGGTAGCGGTTTTATATGTTTTTCATTTTAGTTCAAAATCATCTTCAGAGGAACCAAAGAAAGAACTTCCAACGGAAGCTGAAAAAGTTCAGGCAATGGAAGAATTACCCATTGCTTATGTACAAATAGATTCATTGCTTGAAAATATGGATATGTATGTAGAAATAACTGAAAAACTAAATAACAAGCAAAAAAAGCTTGAGTCAAGTTTCACTTCCCAATACCAGTCTTTTGAAAAAGAAGTCGTTGATTTCCAAACCAAAGTTCAAAAGGGATTACTTACCAGACGTGAAGCACAGGAAGTAGAAGAAGGTCTGGGCAACAAACAGGTTGAACTGGAAAATCAAAGAAATTCATACCTGGCCGAGTTACAGGAAGAAGGTATGGTAGGACAAAATAAAGTGATCAATTATATCATGGAATACCTGAAAGAGTATAATTCAGATCAAAAATATAAATACATATTCTCTTATAGTTTCGGTAGTGCTCTGCTTTATGTGAATGAAGCATCCGATATTACAGCAGAAGTGCTGACAGGGATGAACAAAAAATACGCTGAAGAGTCAAAATAAATCCATGGGCTTTGCCGATCAATATTTGTCCCGCCAGGGAGAGAAAAATAAACTGATCCATACCCTGCCCTCTGAAAATTTAAAAATAACAGCTGTTATTCCGGCTTATAATGAATCCGGGCTTATTGAAAGCCTGGATTCTTTATTTAATACCAGTGCAATAAAGGAGGATATAGAGATCCTGGTCCTGGTGAACTACCCGGAAACTGCAGGTGAGGATGAAAAAATCCTGAACCAGAATATCTTTGAGCAAGCATCAGAATGGGCAAAACGTCATTCTGAAAAAAATAAGCATTTCCATATTGTTCTTCATCAAAGTAAGGATAATAAAAATTCAGGGGTGGGATTAAGCAGGAAAATATTAATGGATGAATCGGTTAAAAGATTCAATTCCATTGGGGAACCGGATGGAATTATCTGTTCACTCGACGCTGATACAAAAGTTTCTGAAAATTATTTTGAAGCACTTATCAGTCATTTTAAGCATAATCAGAAATCAGATGCATGTTCGGTATACTTTGAACATCCCCTGGCTGGGAATGAGTTCCCTGAAGACGTTTACAAAGGAATCTGCTACTATGAGCTCCATATGAGATATTATTTACAGGGACTCCGGTATTCTGGGCATCCGAATTGCTATTATACAGTGGGATCATCCTTTGCGGTGAAAGCTGAAGCTTATTGTTTGCAGGGCGGCATGAATAAGAGAAAAGCAGGTGAAGACTTTTATTTTTTACAGAAATTCTTTGATATTGGCCGGTTCTCAGAGTGTTTTACTACCAGTGTATTCCCTTCCCCACGTCCGTCTGACAGGGTTCCATTTGGTACGGGACCTGTTATCAGGGATTATCTTAAATCAAGATCGGAGCTCCTGAGCTTTAACCCGGAGCTTTTTTTCATTTTAAAGAAATTTATCTCAGAGATTTTCCGGATAAAGAATCTGGAAAAAGCAGAAAATTTTTCTACTGATATCTTAGATCCGGTTTTACAGGAATTTCTCAGGAAAAATCAATTTGATGATGCATTGAAAGAAATTATCTCCAATTCCTCAGATGTTTTAAGCTTTCAGAAAAGGTTCTTTCGCTGGTTTAATATGTTCCGTATTTTAAAGTTCCTGAATTATGCAAAAACCACTTTCCCTGATGTGAAAATCAGCCATGCATCCAGCCTTCTGCTGAAAAAAATGGGAGTTAATACCGCGGAAACTGATCCCTTTGAGTTGTTGGAAATCTACAGGAAAATAATTAAGAAATCAACCTGACATTATTCTTCAATAATTACGAAAATATCCTCGTTATCCTTTTTCATCAGGTATTGTTCCCTTGCGAATTTTTCAAGGTTCTCCGGTGAAGATCTTAACTCTATTAATCTGGTTGAATCAATTCCGATTCTCTCTATATAATAATCCCTGTCTCCTTCAAGCTGATTTACATCCCTGATTAGCTGAGCCCTGTCAATCAAATTATTATGATCAAAAAACAGTATCCATACCAGGAAAAAGACAATCGTAAGCAGATACTTATTCTTGAATGGCTTTAGATAGGACTCCAGAAATGCTTTTACCTTGTTAAACATAGTGCTACGAAATTATAAAAAAAAGGAAGGCTTAATTTAACCCTTCCTTTTTAAATATTAACATCCCGTATGTTTTCAGAGTAATCCTGTTCAGAAATTATCCTATTTTTCCATTTGAAAGGGGTACCTGAAATCTGTTGGTGGATTAAAATTTTCTTTAATCGTCCGGGGCGATACCCAGCGCAACAGATTGATAAGTGATCCTGCCTTGTCATTTGTACCCGATCCTCTTGATCCGCCAAATGGTTGCTGACCTACAACGGCTCCTGTGGGTTTGTCGTTGATATAAAAATTCCCGGCTGCATTTTCCAGCTTCTTAGTGACCAATTCAATGATATACCTGTCTGCAGAAAAGATAGCACCTGTCAGGGCATATATGGAAGTCCTGTCAAGCACCTCAAGCGTTTCTTCAAATTTGTCATCATCATAAACATAAATGGTAAGAACAGGTCCAAACAATTCTTCCTGCATGGTAATATAATCCGGCTTTTTTGCAAGAATCACCGTTGGTTCTATAAAATAACCCTTGGTCATATCACATTTACCACCGATAATGACCTCTGCATCTTTATCCCTGTTTGCATTATCAATAGTTTCCTTTAATTTCGTATAGGAGGCCTTGTCAATTACAGCATTAAAGACTTCAACCGGACCCATTTTGACTTCCGAAATCATTTTTGCCAGTTTCCCACGTAACTCTTCCCATTTAGAAGCAGGAATATACGCCCTGGAAGCAGCAGAACATTTTTGTCCCTGGTATTCAAAAGCTCCTCTTACCAATGCCGTTACTACCTGGTCAACATTGGCTGAGTTATGCATCATCACGAAATCCTTTCCTCCCGTTTCTCCAACTATTCTGGGATAGGTCTTATATTTATGAATATTGTCTCCTATGGTTTTCCATATATTCTGAAATACCTCAGTAGATCCGGTGTAGTGAATTCCTGCAAAATCAGGGTGAGTAAAAATTTCCTGTCCGGCTACAGGACCTGAAACAAACATCAGGTTTATAACCCCGTCAGGTAAACCGGCTTCCATTAGCAGGTCCATTATTACTTTTGCTGAATAAACCTGGGTATTGGATACCTTCCAGACAACCGTATTTCCCATCATTGCCGGAGCTGTGGGAAGGTTTCCTGCAATAGAAGTGAAATTAAAAGGAGTAAGGGCAAAAATAAAACCTTCCAGAGGTCTTTGCTCCACCCGATTCCACATATCATCATCACTGATGGGTTGCTGTGAATAAATCTCTGTCATATACTCTACATTAAATTTGTAGAAGTCCACCAATTCAGCTGCAGCATCAATTTCCGCCTGGAATGGATTTTTAGACTGGCCAAGCATAGTTGCTGCATTAATTTTATAGCGATATTTTCCTGCTAAAAGAGAAGCCGCTTTAAGGAAAATGGACGCCCGGTGTTCCCATGACATATTTGCCCAATTCTTTTTTGCCCTGAGGGCTGCATCAATTGCCATTCTAACGTGGCTTGCGTCTCCTTTGTGATAATGACCCAGGAGATGGTTTAAATCGTGAGGAGGACGGATTTCCACCTTGTTGTCGGTTCTCACCTCTTTACCGTCAATGATCATTGGAATATCCATAAGCTGTGAACGCATTTCTGCGATGGTCTTCTTCAATTCTGTCCGTTCTGCAGTTCCGGGTGCATAGCTATAAACCGGTTCGTTTATAGCATCGGGTACATTAAAAAATCCTGTTGCCATATTAATGATTTTAGTAGTTTATATAATTATTATTTGTTTTTTCATTCCGTTCTTTTTCAAAAATATGCAAAGATATCTTCAAATAGCTTGAGGATTATCATGTATTCGAATATTATACAACAGATTAGAAATCAACAGATTTAGCGGGTGTCACTTTTTCACAATAGCTAATGAAAATATAAAAGTCATTATATGGATTTTATTCAAAAACATAATCAATAAGCCCGTAATTGTAATAATTTAAAAGCTTGTGGATTTTTAAAATTTTACGGACCTCCTTAAAATTTAGTTCTGAAAAGGAATTTTTAAACTTTTTCTTTTCTGGTATGTTAACTGATTGAAGAAACAAACATAAATAACAAATAAAAAATAAATAAAATGGCTTTTAAATTACCTGAATTAAAGTACAGTTATGAGGCACTGGAACCTCATGTGGATGCCCGCACAATGGAAATTCACCACTCAAAACATCACGCAGCTTATACTGCAAATTTCAATAAAGCAATTGAAGGAACAGAATTTGAAAATAAGTCTTTAAAAGAGATTTTTGCTTCCGTTTCCAAAGCGGGAGCTGCAATCAGAAATAACGGGGGAGGATATTTTAATCACAATCTTTTCTGGGAAATAATGAGCCCAAACGGTGGCGGAGAGCCTTCAGGAGATCTGCTCAAGGCAATTAATGAAGCTTTTGGTTCATTTGCTGCCTTTAAGGAAAAGTTCAGCGCTGCCGGTGCAACACGTTTTGGATCCGGTTGGGCCTGGTTGGTAAAAAATGGCTCAGGGAAACTGGAGGTTTATTCTTCTCCTAACCAGGATAATCCTTTGATGGATATTGCTGAAGTAAAAGGAACCCCTATTTTAAACCTGGATGTTTGGGAACATGCCTATTATCTTAACTATCAGAATCGCAGACCTGATTATATCGCGGCATTCTGGAATGTTATTGATTGGGACGAAGTAGCAAAGAAGTTTAAATAAACCTTTGAATTATATAAAATAAAGGGCTGATCCAGAAAGTAAAATTAAACGCAGAGTGCGCAAAGAATCCGCAAAGTTCGCAGAGCAAATTTCTTTAAGGAATAGGGCTTTGTGAAATTTGCGAAAAAACTTTGCAGCCCTGGTGCTTAAAATAATTACTTTACGGACAGCCTTTTTTTTATTTAATACTCTTTCACACGAAAGTCCATAGCATCAGGACTTATCTATTTGATTCAAAACTCTTAAGAGATTTCCTCCCCAGATTTTTTGAATTTCTTTTTTACTATAGCCTCTTTTAAGCAATTCAGCGGTAATATTAGGAAGCTGGCTCACATCATAGCAATCTTCAACACCTCCGCCACCGTCAAAATCAGTTCCTATTCCCACATGATTTATTCC
>CBDUPM010000070.1:0-9309 GCA_965369105.1 uncultured Bacteroidales bacterium
TAGGAAATTACCAGGCTTGCATCCAGGATGGACCTGTCATTCATTCCTGATTTTTTTATTTTTTTTACCACAGCTTTTATTTTCCTGCTATTTGGAAGCCGGGTGGATATATCCGCTAAATCGCACAGTAATATTTCCTGTTTTGTGAGGTCTGCCTTTTTATAATCATCTGTCAGACTGGCAATTCTTTGATCATTTTTCCAGTAATGATTCAGGGCTTTGGAATGATGCTCCACACAATATTTACAATGATTAGCAAGTGAAACAACAATTCCCATCATTTCCCTTTGTTCACGTTTTAAAGGGGATTTCCCGTACATAATGGTCATGTACAAATCCATATGGCGGGTGATAGACCTTGGGTTAAGGCTTTGAATCTTATGGATTTCAGCAATTTTACCCCGGCTTTCCAGAATGTTTTCATAAATTTCCTTCAGGTAGCCCTCAGCCTTTTCCGGTTGTATAATTTCAATATTTGGCATAGTGTTTTTGTATCCCTACAAGATACTTAAAATACCTTATTATGGTTACAGAAGGTTATTAACAGGATAAGGATGAGGCTAAATTTTTAATACAAAAATAATGGAAGAAAGGATGGTCAGTTCCTTCGTTCAACCAGATCACCAAAATCCATAACACAATTTGTGCGGAACTTTTTATGGGGTTTTATGGAAACTCCAATGCTGTCCAGATTGGGATTCAGCAGGTTTTTCCTGTGACCCAGATCCGGGATATCCTCGTCTATGAGAAGTTGAATCAATATGTCAATCGCTTTATCATAACCATAGGCACAGTTTTCGGCAACTTCCCTGTATTTGCCCATCAGGGGTCCAAAACGTTTTTCAAATCTCTGATGTCCTGTTGTACCTTTTTTACCTGAAACTTCCGCATGTTCCTCTGCGATTTTATATAAATCTTTTTCAGGATAAAATACAGGCAGGTCCTGAATGCTTTTTAAATCCTTGTATAAAGAACGGGTATATTTATTGGGTTTGGAATCTTTCAGATATTCGGTGAGTATGGTTTCGGCAAATAATTGTCCATCTATCCTGACCAGGTTAGCTATAAAAATTATCGCTTTTTCCTCTTCATTCAGGTAATTTAAACCGGAGGCGGTATTTGCCTTAGCCAATTGATTTTCTGACCATAACGACAGGTCCTGTGCATGTAGAAGTACAGACCCCAAAAACAAATATATAAACAGGAATTTTTTCATAATAATACAACGCTATACACCCGAACTTGTTTGATTTTAGCCTGTATTTTATTTTTCAACACAACCAACCAAATGACCACCTTCTCACCCCCCTTTCACATCCCGTATCATATAAATATCATAATCACGGAAGGCAAAGAATCCCAGCTTTTCGTATAGTTTTTTTGCGGCTGTATTATTTTTATGGACTTCGAGCTTTACCTGTACACCCTTTTTCTTTATAAATTTCAGGCTTTCTTTACCCAGGGCAGTCCCTAATCCGGACCTCTGGTATTCGGGTTTAATGCAGAAATGATGCAAATAAATTCTTCTTCCATCATATGTCATCCAGCTGGTTCCGATAATTTCGGAATTTTCTTTGTTTCGCAGGCAGATGAATTTTCCTCCGGATGAATTACATCTTTCAATAGTTAATGAATCATCAGCCCTTTCAGGGTTTCCCATCCCGGTACTTTCCCAGAGTTTTTGAATTTCCAAAAAATCTTCTTTTTTAAAATCACTAAAATAGTAGGATAGGTTCATTACTGTTAAAACTAGGCTTTATCTACATGAATCTGACCGGTTTCATACCTTTTAATAATTACTTTAGAACCCTTATCAATATATCCGATCTCTGACATTGCATCATATAGTTCACCATCAATTTCTATCATTCCTGAAGGCCGCAAAACGGTGTGGGCAATGGCGGTTCTTCCTACAAGTTTTGCATTTTCACTATCCACTCCGATAAAACCCTCTTCGGTTTTTTGAACCGTGTTTAATGCCAGGTGGGGGAAAAGGGAAGAGGTAAAAAGCTTTTTACCCAGGTAAAGACTTAGAATTATGGAAACAAATATGCTAACAATGACGATTCCAAAAGCTTTTAAAAGGGTGTTGAGAATCAGAGGAATATCTCCGGTGTCGAAAACAATATTATCCACCATTGCCATAGCAAGACCTCCGATAATTAATAGCATACCTGTGGCACCCGCAACACCGAATCCCGGAATGGCAAATATTTCCACGGCAAGCAGAATTACACCAAGAACAAAAATTAAAAGCTCCCAATTTTCTGCCAGTCCTTCAAGATAGAGCGGAGCAAAATACAGGATAGCGGCAAGAATGGAGACCCCCAGTGGGAAACCAATCCCAGGAGACTGTAATTCAAAGTATAAACCTCCGACAATCCCAAGAATCAACAAGGATTGTAACACAGGACTCAGGAGCAAACCTATGAATCGGTCAATGTTTGACGGGGTGTATTCAGTAATTTTATAATCTGTAATTCCGGCAAGCTCAAAAACTTCAGCAATATTATTAGCAATACCATCATTAAAGTTATATTTCAATGCCTCTTCAGCTGTAAATGTCAGTACTTTACCAGTGTCGCTAACCTCCGGGACAAACATTGATGGATCGACCATGGCTTCGGCTATTTTAGGATCTCTTTTCCATTGAATTATGGTGTCATTTCCATTAATAATCGTGTCTTTTCCCTGTGCTTCTGCCGTTGCTCTCATGGTTGCGCGCATGTAGGACTGAAATTTATCCGGAACCTGCTCCCCGGTTTGATTCACAACCGTAGCAGCACCGATTTTCCCTCCGGGTTTCATATAAATACTGTCGCATGCAATGGAAATCAGGGCTCCCGCTGATGCAGCATTGTCATCTATAAAAACATAAACCGGGATGTTGCTGTTTAAAATTTTTGTTCGAATGGAATCAGCCATATCCACAAGTCCCCCATAGGTGTTCATATGAATTATGATGATATCTGCACCTTTTTCTTTTGCTTCTGCAAATGCCTTTTGAGTGGTTCTCCAGACGGGTTTGGCGATTTGCTCTTTTATATTGAACTTATAAACAAGAATTTTTGAATTCTCTTCAGCAACCTGAGCTGAACTGAAAAAGAAAACAAGCAGTGTTATCAGGAGAGTGACAGCTGAATTTTTCGTGAGTATTTTCATGATTATTTGTGTATTATTGTGTAGTCCACGGTCCACGGTCCACGGTCCACAGTTGACAGTCGACCGTGGACTTCCTATTCAAAGACTAAATTTAAGAATAATTCCATTCCCTCTATGGAATCCGGGTCAAAATTATAATTAATATTATGATAAAAGTACTCATTAAGGTCAATACAAAACCGGGAAAAATCTTTTTCAATATCCATGATTATTTGATCTCTGGATAACAATCCGTATTGGAGGGCTTTTTCAAAATCTTGTTTAAATAAATTGTCAATGGGTTTGTTTGCAAGCCAGCAGGCAAAAACAAAGGGTTTTCCGCTATAATTTTTCCAGGATTCTGCCAGGTCGTAGATTTTATATTTATCATTCAGGAATGGGAAAGCCCTGTCTCCAATAACTACGAAAGCAGATTTATCTGCAATGGATTTCTTCACAAATCCGGGTTTCGTATCAAGGAATTCAGGATTTATTTTCCAGTATTTTCTGCAAAGAATTTTTATTAATTCTACAGATGTCCGGGATTGATAGTCCAGGAAGATTTTTTCAATATCCTTTATATTTGAAGGAGAAATTAATAAAACCGAATTAACCTTTGATTTTGCACCAATGCAAAAGTTGGTTAGAATTTCTGTGTTTTTTAATTTTCTGAGGGCAATAACCGGAACCAGGCCGATATCAACTTCATTGTTTGCTAATTTGTTATAACAATCGGAAGGAGTATCAAGACTCAGATTTGACTGTTTTATCAGCTTACTTTCTTTCAATCCGTATACAAAGGGAAGTGAATTGGTGTATTTTACACACGAGATTCTATACATCTTCTGAGTTTATTTTTGATGGCTAAAGTATGAATTTTCCTAAGATTTCTTAACCAGGGCTTGATGTTATTAAACGAAGTTCGTTTTTTACGGGCAATTGGGAAAAAACTGCTAAATTTGCACTTTAATACACCAAGTATGAAGTTAAGCTCTCTTACCGCAATCTCCCCAGTCGATGGGCGCTACAGGAATAAAACAAGTGAATTTGCCAAATATTTTTCGGAATATGGACTGATAAAATACCGGGTCTATGTAGAAATAGAATACTTTATTGCTTTAAGCAGGCTAAATATTAAGGGATTAAAAGCATTGCCTGAAGACAGCATTCAAAAACTCAGATCCATTTCTGCCGGATTCACTCCGGAGAATGCCCTGCGCATTAAGGAAATAGAATCTACTACCAATCATGATGTAAAAGCCGTAGAATATTTTATAAAAGAGAAATTTGAAGAATTCGGCATCGCAGATCTCAAAGAATTTATTCACTTTGGTCTTACTTCCCAGGATATTAATAACACAGCAACACCCCTTTCACTTAAAGATGCATTAAAGGAAGTGTATTTACCGGGATTACATGAGTTATTATCTGAAATTCAGCAATATGCAAATGAATGGAGCGATGTTCCCATGTTGGCAAGGACTCATGGTCAACCAGCCTCCCCAACCCGGCTGGGAAAGGAGATTTCTGTATTCGCAGAAAGGTTGAATGTACAGATTGAGGATCTGGAAAAATTAGGATATCCAGCAAAATTTGGGGGAGCAACAGGTAATTTTAATGCTCATAAGGTAGCTTATCCGGATACGGACTGGCTGGCATTTGCTAATCATTTTGTTAATGATATTCTGGGTTTGGAAAGATCACATCCTACCACTCAGATAGAACATTATGATAAACTTGCTGAAATATTCGATAATGTTTCAAGAATCAATACCATCCTGATTGATCTTTGCAGGGATATCTGGACCTATATTTCTATGGATTACTTTAAACAAAAGATAAAAAAGGGTGAGATAGGATCATCAGCTATGCCTCATAAAGTAAACCCCATTGATTTTGAAAATGCTGAGGGGAATTTAGGGATTGCCAATGCAACTTTCAGGTTTTTATCTGAAAAACTTCCGGTTTCACGTTTACAGCGCGATTTAACCGACTCTACTGTTTTACGAAACCTTGGTGTGCCTTTTTCCCATAGCTTAATCGCCATTAAATCAATTCAAAAAGGTCTTGGAAAATTAATTATTCATAAGGACAATATCGAAAAAGATCTTGATAATAACTGGGCTGTTGTGGCTGAAGCAATCCAAACGATATTGCGCAGAGAAAATTATCCCAATCCTTATGAAGCTCTGCTTGATTTAACCAGAACGAATCAAAAAATCACCAAAGAATCTATTATGATATTTATTGATAACTTGCAGGTCTCAGACGAAGTGAAAGAAGAATTAAAAAAGATTTCTCCAAAAAATTATACAGGATTATAGTATTTATCGATGATTTTCGTTTAGTTTGAAGTAGATTCCAATCAGCCCTGATGAAAAAGTTTTCCAGAATTATTAAATACTTACTGCCTTATAAATGGAATGTCGGTTCCAGCCTGCTACTGGTATTACTTTATTCAATATTTTCTGTTTCTACGATTGTACTGGTCGCTCCTTTTCTGAACTTAATTTTTGGAACAACAGACCTGGTAACTGATCCCCAGCCATTTAAATTTACCATCGAGGGGATTGAGCATCTCTTTAACTATAAAATGAGTGCCATTATTATTTCAAAAGGAAGTGAAGGTAAAATATACGCATTGATATTTGTTGGATTACTGGTTTTAGCCACCACCATTCTAAGGAATATATTTTTATATTTTTCAAAGTTTTTAATGATACCTGCCCGCACAGGAGTGGTTCGCGATATTAGAAACAAAGCTTTTAATAAAATTTTAATCCTGCCCTTAAGTTATTTTTCGGAAGAAAGAAAAGGAGATGTTATCTCAAGAATGTCACAGGACGTTCAGGAAATTGAAGTGTCGGTAGTCCGGTCATTTGAAATGCTTCTTAAAAACCCGATTCAGGTGATTATTTTTCTTACCGGATTATTTATCATGTCAGCAAAACTTACCCTTTTTGTTTTAGTTTTGCTTCCGCTTTCAGGCATTTTAATTGGAAAAATAGGCAGAAGCCTCAGGGCAACATCCTTTAAAGGCCAGAAGAGACTGGGAATGATTATGTCTCATGTTGAGGAAGCTCTTGCCGGTTTGAGAATCATCAAGGCCTTCAATGCCGAACGGAAAATGAATGAAAAATTCAGGGAAACAAACCAATCTTATACAAAGCTATTTGTCAGGTTATTCCGAAGACAACAACTGGCCAGTCCTGTAAGTGAGGTCCTGGGAATATTAATATTTGTGGTTGTCCTTATTTATGGAGGCCGAATGGTATTGCTGGATCAGAATAATCTGGAACCCGGAAAACTGATTGCTTACCTTGCCCTTTTTTCTCAAATTATAAATCCTGCTAAAACCATTACAACCGCCTACTATAGCATCCTTAAAGGGATGGCATCGGTTGACAGAATAGATGAGCTGCTGGATGCAGATTTGAAGATAGAAGAGAAAGAAAATCCTGTTCGTTTGAAAGAATTTAAATCCTTGATTGAATTCAGGGATGTCTCATTTCATTACGATAAGGAGTACGTATTAAAAAATATTAACCTAAAGCTTGAAAAAGGAAAAACAATTGCTTTAGTAGGCAGGTCGGGTTCCGGGAAATCAACACTGGTCGATTTATTACCCCGTTTTATCGATGTAATCTCGGGTGAAGTTCTGATTGATGGGATAAATGTGAAAGACATCCATTTAAAGGATTTGAGGGATAAAATGGGGATTGTAAGTCAACAGTCAATTCTTTTTAATGATAACTTTTTCAATAATATTGCATTTGGTCTTGATAATGTGAGCGAAGAAGATGTAATTGCTGCTGCAAAAGTTGCCAATGCCCACAATTTTATTGTTGAAACCCCCGATGCATACTACACCAATATTGGTGAGGGAGGAAGCAAACTTTCAGGCGGACAGAAACAGAGAGTTAGCATTGCCAGGGCTGTTCTGAAAAATCCTCCCATATTAATTCTGGATGAAGCCACATCGGCCCTTGATACTGAAAGTGAAAGACTCGTTCAGGATGCAATAGTCAAGTTGATGAAAAACAGGACTTCCATTGTTATTGCTCATCGCCTTTCAACCGTAAAACATGCCGACACCATTGTGGTAATAGATGAAGGAAGAATTGTAGAGATGGGGAAACATGAGGAATTAATAGAAATTCATAAGGGTAGCTATAAGAAGCTGCATAAGTTACAAATGTATTAATGAAAGCAAGGAAAGAATCAAAGATCAGTGGCTTTTCAATGGGTAAGAATGCACTGAAATTGTATTACCCTATGAAACAGGCGGTAATGAGCATATTGCCTATAGTGGATGAGTTTGTAGTTGCTTTGGGCGATTCTGATGAGGATGACAGGACCAGGGAAGAAATCCTGAGCATTGGAAGTGACAAAATAAAGATATTGGATACGGTCTGGGATATTGAGAAGTACCCGAGAGGGATGGAACATGCTCATCAAACAGATATAGCAAAAGAGCATTGCTCGGGTGACTGGCTCTTTTATCTTCAGTCGGATGAAGTTATTCATGAGAAATATTTACCGCTTATTAAAAAGCGCTGTGATGAACTTCTGGATGATAAAAATATAGAAGGATTATTATTCGATTATATTCACTTTTGGGGAGATTATAATCACTACCAGGACAGTCATTGCTGGTACCGCAAAGAAATACGAATAGTAAGGAATGATCCCGATATTCATTCCTGGGAATCGGCCCAGTCCTTTCGAAGGATTCCAAACTTTGACGGAATAAACTACCGGCAACAGGATGAAACTTATAAACTTCATGTAGCAGACTCCGGGGCAAAGGTTTATCATTACGGTTGGGTTCGCCCACCGGCTTTGATGCAAAACAAAATAAAAGTTTTCAGTACCAATCACCGGGGAAAAAAACTGGTAGAAAAGCAAGTCAGGAACAAAATGTTTGATAAAGTTTTTGACTACGGGAATATTGGGAAACTCTCTGTTTTTAAAGGCACTCATCCGGCGGTTATGAAAGAATGGATAGCCGATTTTACATGGAAAGAGGAACTGAGATATAAAGGACCAAAAAAAAGTCTGAATCCTGTAAAAAACAAGCATGATAAATTCAAATATACGCTCATCTCCTGGATAGAAAAGAACTTACTTTTTGGAAAAAGGCTGGGTGAGTTTAAGAATTATATACTGATAAAGAGGTAGTTCTCCTTTCCGGGTATTTTCAAAAATTCTTCAGGCTTGAGCATGTTCTTCATAACAAGAGCATTATTAAATCCATATCAGATTTCTGGATAAGCATGGTTTTTAAATGCTCATCAATTGCAAATTTGAATTAATTATTTCATACAGGGGACTTATTTTCCCCGTCCTGAAGGAAAGTCCAGTTTATTTGTTTAATAATATTTACCAGAATTAATATAGATCTATCGGCGGGTTACGGGCATCATCCGGTGGAAGAATTTTTTTCTTACCAGGTCCGAACTAACCATTAAACTATCCAGGTCCCTGTTGACAAACCTGATATCTTCTATGGTGTAAAATGCTTTGGAATTGTACTTACTGATAATCTCAACTACGTTCCTTATCTGCTTTCTTTTAATAATGATATAAACAACCGCTACTTCTCCCTGGCTGCCTTCCGCATTTACCATGGTCGTACCATATCCCTTTTTCCTTAAAGCAGCAACCAGGTCAAATGCATCCCGTTTGGTTATTACCCTGACCATTTCATATCCGAGTGCAAGTTTTTCATCGATGACCATTCCAACGTAGTTTCCGGTGGCAAATCCGGCTGCATAGGCCACATAACATACCCAGTTATCAAGGTTTTGCATTACCCGGGTAATCGCAATTATCCAGATTAATATCTCAAGAAAACCAATAAATGGAGCTATATTTTTGAAGCCTTTTGATACAAAGATGATCCGGATAGTACCAAGAGAAACATCAAAAATCCTTGCTGTAAAAATTAAAAGGGGTATTATCACGTAAGTGTAGATATCTGGGCTCATGATGTTTAGCAAATTTGAAATGGTTTAAAATCTGACTTTTTTACTAATGCGAATGTATAGCTTTTTTAAGTAAAACAGAATAAAAATCGGGATTGTCCGAGGATTGATTTCTTTTCATACTTCATATTTAAAATTTACGGACCGAAATGATATCCACATGTAGAGGTTTCAGATCCTT
>CBDUPM010000071.1:0-9292 GCA_965369105.1 uncultured Bacteroidales bacterium
CCGGGTCTGCTGAGTGAGAGTAACAGTGTCACGATTATGATAGATAAATATCTTCGAGGAAAATGGCACTATATTCCCGGAGACGGAGAAAGCATAGGGAATTATGTATATATTGATGATGTGGTCTCAGGTCATATTCTGGCAATGGAGAAGGGAAAGGCCGGGGAAAGGTACATATTGGGCGGAGAAAACCTCAGCTTCAATGAGTTTTTCGATAAAATCCGAAATGTCAGCGGTAAAAAAACCTGGTTGGTAAAACTTCCTTTATGGATGATGATACTGATCTCGAAATTCATGATGTTCCTGGCACATAATTTTGGTATTAAACCCATGATAACCCCTGCCCATGTGAAAAAATTCAACCGTAATTTTCGCCTGGATACTAAAAAGGCTGAAATAGAACTGGGCTATAAATCAATAAGCTTTGAAGAGGCCCTTAAAAAAACCATTATTTGGATAAATGAAAATTGAAAAATCTGCATATGCACTGGTAACAGGTGCAAGTTCCGGAATTGGAAAAGCCATAGCTTTTGAACTTGCATCCAGAGGCAAAAAGCTTCTTATAACTTCCCTGCCCGGGGAAAAGCTGGATGAGGTTTGCACCCGCATCCATGATCAATACCATGTGGATGTAGAATATTTTGAAACAGATCTTTCTGATTTAAGCGGACCCAAAAAACTTTTCCAATGGGTTTCTGATAATAATTATCCCGTTGACATGCTGGTAAATAATGCAGGAATGGCGGGAACAGCTGTTTTTGCTGAATCTGATGACAAATACATAGATGACAGAATCCTGGTAAATATTCGTGCCTTAACCTTCCTGACCCGATATTTCATACCTGAACTAAGCCGGCATGAACAGGCATATATCCTCAATGTCAGTAGTTTATCCGCTTATTATTCCATTCCCTTTAAAAGTTTATACTCCAGCACAAAAGCTTTTGTTTTGAATTTCAGCCGTGCACTTAAAACAGAAATAAAGGATAGTCCTGTTTCTGTTTCAGTCCTTTGCCCAAACGGAGTAAGAACAAATGAAGGAACTCATGGCAGAATTGAATCTCATGGAGCAGCCGGAAAATTAACCAGTGTTCCGGTAGAGCAGGTAGCTAAAACGGCCATTAATAATTGCCTGAAGAAAAGATTTCTTATTATCCCGGGGAAAGTTAATTGGCTGCTATTATTGCTTGGGAAAATAATTCCCGGACCTTTGAAACAAAAGATACTTTACAGGGAATTTTCTAAAGAAATGAAATAGAAATTTAATTGATTTCAAAAATGCCTGACCGGATATTTGATTTTACCCTGTTTTATTCTGGATTGTAAAAAAAGGAAAAAGGATAAACTGACCCCCTCTGAATAGTTCTGTCATTTTCATTTCATATACATCTGGATCAAATGAACTAATTCTGAAACGGCTTCCTCTTCCGGAATATTTTTCTTGACTTCTTCTTTCCCTTTGTATAAGCTGATTTTCCCTTTTCCTGCTCCCACATATCCGAAATCTGCGTCGGCCATTTCTCCCGGACCATTTACAATACAGCCCATTACAGCAATTTTAAGTCCTGCATATTCTGAAGTAGCCTCCTTTATTTTTTTAAGCGTGCTTTGAATATTGAACAGGGTTCTCCCACAGGAAGGACAGGAAATATATTCCGTCCTGGTTATCCGGGTTCCGGTTGCCTGTAATATCCCAAAAGTAATTTCCCGGATTTCTCTGTCATCTATATTAGTGCTATGATTCTCAATCCATAATCCATCTCCAAAACCATCATTTAATAAAGAGCCCATTTCAGATGAGGCTTTTATAATAAATTCTTCTTTGGAATCACAATTGTATGATTTATGAAGAACCACCGGAAGCATGATGTTCAGCTTACCTAACATTTTGAAGAAATTACGGGTATGCCTGACCGGGTCATCATGTTCTATCTTTAAAACAAGAACACCGTAAGGAACATTATCCAGTACTTCAAAAAACTTAACCGGGGTATAAAGATCTTCCACTTCAATAAAATGAAGCCCGTTAAATTCGTCAATATGCCTGCCAAATTCCTTCCAGTGTATCAAGGGAAAAGTATTTCTGACAGACTTATAAGACTTATGCCAGGTTTCAAAGGGAAGCATTATTTTAATGTCTTTTATCCTATCAATTACGATTTGTGGTTTATCAAGAAATACAAAATCGTTCCTTTGCAGATTGTATTTTAAGTCCGGCTGACTCCCCTCTGAATATCCGGCGTCCTTCAAAAGCTCCATTTCATTCCGGTTATTTCCGGGACCGCTAATAACAACCGGTACATGCCTTCCACCAAGCTTTTCTGATGGCAAACTAATTCTTCTTTTATACTGATAAGGATCAAAGTAAATGGATCGCTGACCAATAAAATCAGGTCCCTGTTTCCGGGTACCGAAATTTTTGCTGATTAAACTGGCTACAGGAATTTCAAATTCAGGATCTTCAGTTAAAGATACCCTGACGGTATCTCCAATTCCATCCATGAGAAGTGATCCGATTCCGACCGCCGATTTAATCCTGCCATCTTCCTCATTTCCGGCTTCGGTCACTCCCAGATGGATAGGATAGAATAAATCTTCTTCATACATTCGTTTTGCAAGCAATCGGTTTGCCTGCACCATTAGCCGGGTATTACTTGCTTTTAATGAAATAACCAGATTATCAAATTTCTCCTTTTCAAACACTTGAGCAAATTCCATGGCCGATTCAACCATACCTTCTGGGCTGTTTCCATACCAGTTTAATATCCGTTCTGAAAGTGATCCATGATTGACCCCAATTCGGATGGTGGTTTTATATTCCTGGCAAATATGAATCAGGGGGATTAATCTTTCCCTTATTTTATCTACCTGCTTTTTTTGTTCCAGGTTGGAAAATTTTTGAGGCCCGGTATATTTTCTCTCTACATAATTTCCGGGGTTAATTCTGACCTTTTCTACCATCTTTGCAGCTTCTTCGGCCACCCTGGGTTGAAAATGCACATCTGCCACAAGAGGCTGATTATAACCTCTTTCGATCAATTCCTTCTTTATTTTTTCCAGGCTAAATACCTCTTTCATGCTTTGGGTGGTTAACCTGACCATTTCACCCCCGGCATCAAAAATCCGGATACACTGCTCAACCGATGCCTGAATATCATTGGTATCCGTGCTGGTCATAGATTGTATGACAACCGGAGCCTTCCCTCCCATCGTTAAATTCCCGATCTTTATGGTTCTGGATTGAAACATCTAAAAAATATTAAGAAATTTTCCATTCGGTTCCATCCTTGCTGTCTTTGATCTCAATTCCTGCATCTGATAGTTTATTTCTAATCATATCAGCGGTGGAATAATCTTTATTCAGCTTGGCCTGTTTTCTGAGCTCCAATAAGATCTCCATTAACTCAGAAGATAAATCTTCTGTAGCTTTATCTTCCTCCTTCAACCCCAGGATATCATTTATAAAATGATTGAAAAAACTCCTGAATTCCTTAAGGTCTGACTCATTCAGGCTTTCCTTTCCTTCCTTCATCAGATTTATATAGCGGACTCCTTCAAAAAGATGGGCAATTGCGATCGGGCTGTTTAAATCGTCAGATAAAGCTTCCAGTGCTCCCTTAATAATGATCTTAATATCGAAACTGGATTCTTTTCCGGGCAACAGACTGGCTAAACCAGCCAGGGCTTCAAATAATCTTGCCAGTCCTTTCTCCGAAGCCTGTAGAGCTTCATTGGAAAAGTCAAGTGTACTGCGATAATGAGCCTGCAACATAAAGAATCGAATAGTCATGGGACTGTAGGCCTGGCTTAGTTTCTTGTGTTTCCCTGTAAAGATCTCATTCAGGGTAATAAAATTGCCCAATGATTTTCCCATCTTCTGACCCTCAATAGTGATCATATTATTATGCATCCAGTATCTCACCGAAGGTTTTCCCTTGGCGGCAACAGTCTGGGCAATCTCGCATTCATGATGTGGAAACAACAGGTCCATTCCTCCCCCGTGAATATCAAATTCTTCTCCTAAATATTTCACTGACATTGCACTGCATTCCAGGTGCCATCCCGGGAATCCTTCTCCCCATTCAGAAGGCCATCTCATGATATGCCTGTGGTCGGCCTTTTTCCAGATGGCAAAATCAAGGGGATTCCTTTTTTCATCCTGTCCTTCCAATTCCCTGGTATTACTGAGTAAATCCTCGGTTTTTCTTCCTGAAAGAATTCCATAGTCATAAGATTTACTGTATTTTTCCACATCAAAATACACCGATCCTCCCGATTCATATGCAAAGCCCTTTTCTAATATTTTATGGACAAGAGCCTGTTGTTCAATGATATGTCCGGAAGCATGAGGTTCAATGCTGGGTGGTAATACATTTAGTTTCCTCATGTTTTCATGATACTGATTCACATAAAACTGGACTATTTCCATGGGTTCCAGTTCCTCCAATCTTGCTTTTTTAGCAATTTTATCCTCTCCAGAATCTGCATCATTCTCAAGGTGTCCCACATCCGTAATATTCCTGACATACCTCACTTTATACCCAAGATATTTTAAAAATCTGAAAAGTAAATCAAAACTTACTGCTGGCCGTGCATGACCCAGGTGAGCATCTCCATAAACTGTAGGACCACAAACGTAAAGTCCTGTATGGGGCGGATTTATTGGTTTAAATTCTTCTTTTGTCCTGCTTAAGGTATTATAAATGAATAGTTTTTGCATGGTAATCCGGCTTAATTTGCAAAGATAGTAAGATTATTTTACCTATCTTGTGACTATATATTCAATACATGGCAAGAAAAGGAAAAAATAGAAAAAAGAACCGTACATTCACAAAGAAAGATTTGATTAACAGGTGTTTAGGGATATTCTCCAATGACCCGAAAAAAACCTATAACTACAAACAAATTTCACAGATTCTCGGTATTAAACTTGAAATTGAAAAACGACTGGTTGTAAAGGTCCTGTCCGAATTAAAAACGGCTGATCATCTGGAGGAAGTGGCCCCTGGAAAATATAAACTTAAATCAAAAGCAGGATATGCGGTTGGGAAAATCGAAATGACCCAGCATGGATATGGTTTTCTGGTTTCTGAAGAATTTGAAGATGATGTATTCATCCCACGGAACCTATTACATACGGCACTGGATGGTGATACCGTAAAGGTGTATATTTATCCGGTAAGGAAAAGAAACGGCCGTACAGAGGGTGAGGTTACACAGATCCTGGAAAGAGCAAGAGATTCTTTTGTAGGCACGATTGAAGTTTCGGGTCAGTTTGCCTTTTTGATAATCGACAATAAAAGAATGCCCTATGATTTATTCATTCCCCTTGAAAAACTCAATGGCGCAAAAAACGGGCAGAAAGCGATAGCAAAGATTACCGACTGGCCGAAAAACGTTAAGAATCCTTTTGGAGAAGTAATAGAAGTACTGGGAAATCCGGGGGAAAATGATGTTGAAATGCATGCAATTCTGGCTGAATTTGATTTACCTTATCATTTCCCGGATGAGGTGATTAAATCAGCAGATGCTATTAATGAAAAAATTACTGAAGAAGATTTAAAAACCAGGAGGGATTTCAGAAGCGTTCCCACTTTCACCATAGACCCGCATGATGCCAAAGATTTTGATGATGCAATCTCTTTTCAGAAATTACAAAACGGACATTTTGAAATAGGCATCCATATTGCCGATGTGAGCCATTATGTAAAAAGCAACACACTTTTGGAAGAAGAGGCCTATAATCGTGCTACCTCAGTGTATCTGGTTGACCGGGTAGTGGCAATGCTCCCCGAACGACTATCAAATGGTATCTGCTCTTTAAGGCCCAATGAAGAAAAACTATGTTTTTCAGCGGTATTTGAAATAAATGAAGATGCTATTATCCAAAAAGAATGGATTGGCCGAACCATCATTCTTTCTGACCGGAGGTTTAATTATGCGGAAGCTCAGGATATTATTGAAGGAAAGGATGGGGATATGAAGGAGGCCATTTTAACCTGCCATTCATTAGCGCAAAAACTCAGAAAAAACAGGTTTACCAGCGGGGCAATTTCCTTTGACCGGGTAGAGGTAAAATTTAATTTAGATGAAAAAGGAAAACCCCTGGGTGTTTATTTCAAGGAAATGAAAGAATCTAACCAACTGGTGGAAGAATTCATGCTTCTGGCTAACCGGACCGTTTCTGAATTTATTAATTATAATGAAAAATATATCCAGGAAAGAGCCAATAACCAATCGCCCTCAGATAAAACCAAAACCTTTGTTTACCGGATCCATGATAAACCCGATCCCGAAAAACTGGAATCTTTTAACCGTTTTATTTCCAAATTTGGCTATTCCATTGATTTGGGGAGTGGGGTGAAACTGTCAAAATCTATAAACAAACTGCTTGACCAGGTTCAGGGTAAAAAGGAACAAAATCTTATTGAAACCCTGGCCGTAAGATCTATGGCAAAAGCAAGGTATTCAACGGTAAATATTGGTCATTACGGACTGGCTTTTCAGCATTATACCCATTTTACATCTCCTATTCGCCGATACCCTGATTTGATGGTGCACAGGCTCCTGGCAGCCTACCTTTCCGGACTTGATTCCAAAAATAAAACCAGGTATGAAGAAAGATGCAAGCATAGTTCTGAAATGGAAAAGAGAGCAATGGAGGCAGAAAGAGCATCTATAAAATATAAACAGGCTGAATTTATGCAGGATAAAATCGGAATGGAATTCACAGCCATTATTTCCGGACTGACTGATTGGGGAATTTATGCAGAAATAATCGAAAACAAATGCGAAGGAATGATCAGTGTTCAAAGTCTTGAAAACGATTTTTATGAATTCGATGAAGATAATTACCAGTTGACCGGCAGGCATACGAAAAAAGTTTTCCAGCTGGGAGATGAAATTCAGATAGAGGTTAAACAGGTAAATCTTGCCCGCCGTTTATTAGATTTTAACCTGGCATAATTTTCAACTCCTACATTAAATTTTTGGAATCTTCTATTTCTGATATACACTATATTATTGTTTTTCAGTAATTTGGTATTTAGAATAATATTTCCGACTTTCAGACCAAATAATTCGATAAAAGTTTGGTAGTGATTTATTGAGTGTTTAATTTTGATTTTCGTTTTCCTTAAACATTTATTGCTATGGTTGTTCAAAAAGATGCAGTCCGGTTAGAAATAATAAATGTAGCCAGTAAAATTTTCACTCGTTTTGGTTATAAGAAAACCACCATGGAAGAAATTGCCATGGCCTGCAATAAAGGAAAAAGTTCCATCTACTATTATTTCAAATCGAAAGAAGATATTTTCAGAGCCGTAGTTGAAACAGAAGTTGAAGTGTTAAAAAAAGATCTGACCCAGGAAATTGCTTCTGTGGATGATCCGATTGAACAGTTAAAAAAGTACATTCTGTTCAGGATGCATAAATTAAAAACACTAACCAACTTCTATGCTGCCTTAAATTACGATTACCTGATTCATCTTGATTTTATTCAGAATATCCGCAAGAAATTTGACAGGGATGAAATTGCGGTGGTAACCAATATACTGGAAAAGGGGATTGAAAAAGGGGAATTTGGAATTGATGATCCCGAACTGGCTGCCGTAGCTCTTGTAACCGCAATGAAAGGACTGGAATTACCGCTATTTATCAAAAAAGAACATGGAAAAATCGAAGAACGACTGGATAATCTGATTAAGTTTTTGTTTTATGGATTGGTGAGGAGGGAGTAAAGGTTAAGGATGGATAATGATTGGGTGAGTTTACAAAAAATCATTCCTGAGCCAACTTAAAACCATGCATGAAAAAAGCTGAAATATTCCCCGGTTTTTGTAAATTCCAAAAATTCCCTATCTTCGGATAAACCTAAAAGCTCTCAGCCTATGGATATTAGGGTAATTCTTCCATTCGCATCCTACTTTATTCTCATAATTCTTATCGGTTTTTTAAGTGCCCGGTTTTCCTCACGGGGGATAAGCGAATTTTTCATCGGGGGAAGAAAATTAAATTATTTTGTTGTCGCCTTGTCTGCAGTGGTTTCAGGAAGATCAGCCTGGTTGCTTTTAGGTTTTGTAGGACAGGCATACCTGATTGGCCTGTCGGCTATCTGGGCAGTGGTCGGATATATTTTTGTTGAACTTTTTTTATTCCTTTTTTATGCCCCCCGGATTAGAAGATTTACAGAGAAACATAATTGTATTACTGTAACAGATTTTTTTACTGCCCGCTTTGACGATCAAAAAGGTCAACTCAGGATTCTGATCGTCACCATCTTCGTCATTTTTATGGTTAGTTATGTCGCAGCCCAGTTCGTGGGTGGAGGAAAGGCCTTTTTTACCTATTTCGGGATCAAACAGAATACCGGTCTAATCCTGACCGCTTTGATCGTATTATTCTATACCATTCTTGGAGGATTTCTTGCTGTAAGCCTGACAGATGTTTTACAGGCTATTATTATGTTGCTGGCTTTATTGGGACTTCCCCTGATAGCCGTTGTAAAAGCAGGAAGCTTTGAAGTCATATCCTCAGAATTAATCAATATAGATACTGCTTATTTTAACCCGATGGCTTTTGGATTGGGATCAATGATCAGCCTGCTTGGTATCGGTCTCGGTTCCCCCGGAAATCCCCATATTTTGGTCAGGTATATGTCCATAAAAGATCCTTCCCAGCTGAAATGGTCAGCAATTATCGGCACCACATGGAATGTGCTGCTTGCGGGTGGCGCTTTCCTGATAGGAATTATAGCCCGGTACTATTTCCCCGAAGCATCCATGCTTCCCGATTCTGATCCTGAAAATGCCTTTCTTGCACTGTCCATGAAACTCTTACCTTCTGCCCTTGTTGGGATCATCCTTGCTGCCATTTTTGCTGCAATAATGTCCACTGCCGATTCTCAGCTCCTGGTTGCTGCTTCCAGTCTTGTCAGGGATTTCTACCAAAAATTTCTGCACAAAAACACCTTCATCCCGGAGGTAAAACTGACTTTCTTAAGTCGATTGGCGGTAGGATTGCTGGTATATCTTGCAGTTGTAATGGGACTGATAGTGGAAGACCTTGTATTCTGGTTTGTTCTGTTTGCCTGGGCCGGACTGGGGGCTGCTATCGGACCGACCTCCATCCTTGCCCTTTTCTGGAAAAAAACATCCAAAAATGGAGTAATATACGGAATGATCGCCGGTACTTTGACCGTATTCATCTGGAAAAGCAGTCCTTTTCTGAGCGACTGGCTCTATGAATTAATACCCGGATTTTTAGTGGGATGGATTACCACATACTGGGTAAG